>NZ_QHJN01000388.1:0-962 GCF_003947565.1 Actinomadura sp. WAC 06369
CCCGCGAACCCCGCCGCCGGACCGTCGTCCCCGCTGCCTGCGCGGTGGTGCTGAACGCTTTCGCCGCGGCGGGCGCCCGCCGCGCCGTCGTCCACGCACGCGGTGACACGGTTTCCCGGGTCCCTCGGCGGTTGCAAGTCGAAGGGTTCCACCGCGTACACCTGAATTCACACGTACACGGGCCCGCCGTAGGGCCCCGACCGGGCGGCTCACGGTGGCTCGATATCGCGGCACGCGTTCGAGCGGTTACAGATTCGAGAGGCTCGGGAGCCCAGTCGCTAATGCTCGCGAAGGTCGCGGTGGGCCCATTCGGGTCGACTCTTCGGCATATTTCGGCTGTTGCCCGTGAAAGGTGATAGAACCCTCACGCGGCCCGATCGGCCGCCGTTCACCTCAATGTCCGAACAAGCCGCCATGTAACGCGGTTTGATGGTGTGCCATCACCCATGGCCCGAAAAGGAGCGCGTGTGACGGCGAGGAGCCCGCAGCAGGACGAGGCCCGCTCCGAGGACCCGGCCGACTCCCGCGAGATCCGGCGCCGCCTGACGTTCGGCGTCACCGCCGACCTCCCGGCGTCCCTGTCGCCCTGGCAACGCGCCCTCCGGGCCTGGCGCGCCGCCGGCATCCCATGGCGTCACGCGCCCGAACCCGAGACTTCTCGCCCGTCGACGTCAGCCTCCCCGACACAACCGCCCGCAAAGCCCGAGCCGGCACCGAGCGAGGCGGCTGTGGACGAGGATGCCGCGCCGGTGTCGGATGCCGCGAAGCCCGAGCCGGTGGCGGGTGCGGATGGGGGCGCTGCGTCGGTGTCGGATGCGCCGGTGTCTGAGCCGGTGCCGGACGGGGTCGGTGCGGAGGGGGAAGTCGCGTCGGTGTCGGGTGCGGGGAGTGCTGGCTCGGCAGAGTCGGTTGCGGACACTGGGCGGGGCGTGAGCGGGAGCGGGGCCGGTAAGGGCGTTGGG
>NZ_QHJN01000389.1:0-939 GCF_003947565.1 Actinomadura sp. WAC 06369
GTGGGGCGGACGGCGGACGCGGGGGTGCGGCGCGGCCGGGGGACGTGCGCCAGCTCGCGACCAGCTTGTCGTCCTCGGTGCCGTCGGAAACGCGGCCCCAGCTCGGCGGTGGGGCGTCGGAGGGACGCCCGTCGTCATTCGTGCTCACGTTCGCCCCCCTTGCGATGGCACAAAAGCGAAGTGTACGGAAACTCGGTCAAGCGTAGGAAGTGCCGTGCCGTCCCGCGCATGTTTTCGCGTCCGCCGATCAGGTACATGGTCCCGTATCGGTCGCCGGAACAGGAGGGACGATGGCTCCCTACGTCGCGCTCCTGTCGCTGGCCGGGCTCGCGGGCGCGGTGGTGGCGGGCGTGTACGCGGTGTCCGCGGCGGTGGCGCCGCGGACGGTCGAGTGCGGGCCGTTCCTGTCCGGGGGAGCGCCGCAAGAGCACGCGGTGTCGCGGTACCACGTGCGCTGGTACGCGGTGTCGATGCTGTTCCTCGCCTTCGACATGGAGATGGTGTTCATGTACCCGTGGGCGCTGGTGGTCGCGTCGGTGGGCGTGAAGGCGGTCGTGGAGATGTTCCTCTTCCTCGCGCTGCTGCTCGTCGGGGTGCTGTACGCGTGGCGTGAGGGGGCGCTGCGATGGACGTGACGGAAGTGTCGCGGAGAAATGCGGCGCCTTTCTCGTCCGTTTCGCCGGTCGGGGTTCTTGACAGCGCGCGGAATGGAATGTCGCCGTGGACGTGACCCGATGGCTGCGGGGGTATGCGGCGCCGCGCCCGTTCGTGGTGTCGGCAGCGCCTCGCAAAGGCGCGGCACCGCATACCCACGCAGCACCAGCGTAACGGGCACGGCGACACTTCATGCCGCGCGCGGCCACGACCCGCCAGCAGCGGAACGGACTCGCAAGTCCCCGTGTCTCTCCGAGACACTACCGTCCACACACTCGCATCGTC
>NZ_QHJN01000390.1:0-918 GCF_003947565.1 Actinomadura sp. WAC 06369
CACCACGCCCGTCCGGCCCAACACCCGGCATCCCGGACGCCGCAGCAGCCGGATCCCCAGCGCCCCAACCGCCCCCAGGCCCTCCAGCTCCAGCACCCGGCATCCCGGACGCCGCAGCGGCCGCGTCACCCGGGCCCCAACCGGCCCCAGGCCCGTCAGCCCCACCGTCCGGCCCAACGCCCGGCATCCCGGACGCGGCAGCGGCCGCGCCGCCGGGACCCCAACCGGCCGCGGGCCCTTCAGCCCCAGCACCCGGCATCCCGGCACCGGCCGGACCACCCGGGCCCCAACCACCCTCGGGCCCCTCCGACCCGGCAGGCGGCATCCCGGACGCCCCGGCAGCCGCACCGCTCGCGCCCCGTCCAGCACCACGCCCGCCCGAACCAACGCCCGGCATCCCGGACGCGGCAGCAGCCGGATCGCCAGCACCCCAACCGCCCCCGGGCCCTCCAGCTCCAGCACCCGACATCCCGGCCGCCGCAGCGGCAGCGTCACCCGGGCCCCAACCGGCCCCAGGCCCGTCCGAACCAACGCCCGGCATACCGGACGCCGCAGCAGCCGGATCCCCAGCGCCCCAACCGGCTCCAGGCCCGTCAGCCCCACCGCCCGGCGGAACACCCGGCATACCGGACGCCGCAGCAGCCGGATCGCTTGCGCCCCAACCGGCTCCAGGCCCGTCGGCCGCAGCGCCCGGCGCCCCGGACGCCGCGGCGGCCGCACCGCCGGGGGCCCAACCGGCCCCAGGCCCCTCCGGGCCGCCGCCGCCCGGCGGGATGCCCGGCATGCCGGACGCCGCGGCGGCCGCGTCACCCGGGCCCCAAGCGGCCCCGGGGCCGTCCGGGCCGGCGGCCGGGGTTCGGGCGCCGTGCGGGGGCGGGACGTTCGGGTTCTCGTTCGGGGCCGACCAGCCGCCGGCCC
>NZ_QHJN01000391.1:0-877 GCF_003947565.1 Actinomadura sp. WAC 06369
TGGCGACCTACGGCCAGGCCGAGGGACGCACCGAGGATCGGCCGTTGTGGCTGGGGTCGGTGAAGTCGAACATCGGTCATACGCAGTGCGCTGCGGGTGTCGCGGGCGTGATCAAGATGGTGCTGGCGTTGCAGCACGGCACGCTTCCCAAAACCCTGTTCGCCGAGCAGCCGTCATCACACGTGGACTGGACGTCGGGGAACGTGCGGCTGTTGCAGGACGCGGTGGAATGGCCTACGGGCGAGGAGCCGCGCCGAGCGGGCGTGTCCGCCTTCGGTGTGAGCGGCACCAACGTCCACGTCATCCTCGAAGAGGCGCCTCAGGGCGCCGACGCACCGGCGGGCGAGAACAATGCATCGGTGCTGGCGCCACAGACTCCCGCTTGGGTGGTGTCGGGGCACACCACGGAAGCGCTCGCAGGTCAGGCGGGTCGGCTGCGCGAGTACGTGGTGGCGCGTCCGGAGTTGCCGGTGGGCGATGTGGCGTGGTCGCTGGCGACGACGCGTGCAGCGCTGGAGCATCGGGCCGTCGTGCTGGGTGATGACCGGAGCGGGCTGGTTGCGGGTCTGGCGGCGGTGGCGACGCAGCAGCCCGGGCCCGGTGTGGTGACGGGTTCGGTGGCTCCCGGTGGTGTGGGCCGGACGGTGCTGGTGTTCCCCGGTCAGGGGAGTCAGTGGGTCGGTATGGGGCGTGAGCTGGCGGAGGCGTCGCCGGTGTTCGCGGCCCGGTTGGCCGAGTGTGCTGCGGCTTTGGCTCCGTTCGTGGAGTGGGAGCTGGACGATGTGCTGGCGGGCGGTCACGGGTTTGAGGCTGCGGACGTGGTGCAGCCGGTGTTGTGGGCGGTGATGGTTTCGCTGGCTGCGGTGTGGGAGGCCGC
>NZ_QHJN01000392.1:0-877 GCF_003947565.1 Actinomadura sp. WAC 06369
ATCACGTACAGGCCGCTCATGCAGGCAGTCAGGAACATTACCGCTAACATCCAGTACTGCGGTTTACGCATCGACTCTGCCAGCGTGTAATCTTTCTCCACGATACCATTGCTGGTTTTCACTTCCTGTTTTGGTGCGTCTTTCATTAACGTTGCGCCGAAAACAATCATCACCAGCGCAATCGCTCCCCAAATCACAAATGTTTTTTCCAGACCCACCGTTTCGAGCAGCTGCGTGTCGATAAATTTGAACCCCAGGCTACCCAGACCATAAGAACCGATAGCAAAAGCAGAGATAAGTCCCTTACGCTCCGGAAACCACTTCACGCAGTTAGAGAGCGTCAGCAGGTAACCCGCGCCATCCGCCAGACCGACCAGCACACCGGCGCTTAACCACAGCATCATCAGGTTGTTGGAATGCGCGGTCAGGAAGAAGCCTAATCCCAGCAAAATGCCGGAAGCCATGGTGACGCGTTTAACGCCAAAACGTTCCTGCAATTTGCCCGCAACAGAAGATGAAATTGCCAGCCCCAGACTTAACAAGCCGAAAGAGAAAGCAACCTGGCTTACAGGAGCCCCCAGCTTGGCAGAAAGCGCACCGTTAAACAGACTCCAGGTATAAACCGACCCCAGAGCAAACTGGGTAATGATAGTACAGATGAGTGTCATCCAACAAGTACGATCATAATTTGAAGATGTCAAGGCAGTATTCCTGTAGTAATAAAAAGGAAAAAAATATGCTCACAACCATAACGAAGTGCGCTTTATGCCTGAGGAAAAACGGCATGAAAGGCCATAAGAACGAAATGAATTTCATTATTTCAGAAATGAATGACTTGACAATTATTCGCCAAATTGATTATTTAGTAGGTCAGTCG
>NZ_QHJN01000393.1:0-865 GCF_003947565.1 Actinomadura sp. WAC 06369
GACGGGGCGCGGGCGCTAGGGCACGCGGGCGGGGGGACCCGCCGTGCCGCCGTCCCGGCGCCGGCGGGGCCCGGCCTCCCCGCGGGCGGCCACCGCCTCGGGGGCGTTCCGCCGGAGGGCGCGGTCCCGGCGCACGGCCAGCACGACGAGCGTCACCATCATCGCGACGGCGACGAGACCCAGCAACCCGGATAGGTACGTCATCGCTTCACCTCGTCCGCGGGATCGGTGTCACGGGACATGACGTCCGTCGCGGAGGCGAAGTTCGCTTGTGTGCGGTGCGCAGCTATGGCGGCGGCGCTAGATGATCGTGGCTCCGGGGACAGGTCCGTGCGCGGTGAGCGTCTGCGCGGCGACCCCGGCGCGGCCGAGCGCGTCGGCCAGTGCGGCGGCGCCGGCGGCGTCCTCGGCGAGGAACGCGCAGGTCGGGCCGGACCCGGAGACGAGCGCGCCGATGGCGCCGAGGTCGCGGCCGGCGTCCAGGGCGGCGCGCAGGGACGGGCGCAGCGCGAGCGCGGCGGGCTCCAGGTCGTTGGTGAGCGCGGCACCGAGCGCCTTCGCGTCCCCGGCGGCGAGCGCGGCCATGAGCGCGGCGGACTCCCGGGGCGGCGGGACGGCGCCGCCGCCCGCGGCGCGGATCCGGTCGCACTCGGCGTAGACGGCGGGGGTGGACAGGCCGCCGTCGGCGGTCGCGAACACCCAGTGGAAGGTGCCGCGGACGGTCGCGGCGGTGAGCCGCTCGCCGCGTCCGGTGCCGACGGCGGTGCCGCCGAACAGCGCGAACGGGACGTCGCTGCCGAGCCGGGCGCCCAGGTCGAGCAGGTCGGCGGGGGCGAGGGCGGGCGCGGCGGGGTCGTCCCAGAGG
>NZ_QHJN01000041.1:0-52367 GCF_003947565.1 Actinomadura sp. WAC 06369
GATGGGCGGCGACCTGTGCCCGCCGATCCCCCCGGGCACAGGTCGCCGCCCATCGGCTGAACAAGACCAGCTGAACAAGACCAAGGGGCACGTGGGACCCCCGGTCTGTCGGCTCGACGTACGCGGTCGCGTACGGGTGCCGCCTTCGCCTCGGCGGGGCGCGGGCTGCTCCGCCGCGCTCGTCGGAATTGACCTAAAGTTGGCGTTGACATATTGATGTGCCTGACATAACTTTCGCCCCCGTCAGCGCCGGTGCGGCGTGCCGACCGTGAAGGAGCCCCTGCTTGACGACCGATCCGAAGACCATCGACGCGACGGCCGAATTCGACCGGCAGGTCGCGAACCTGGAGCCCGCGGTACCGGACGCCGGACGGCTCGGCGCGCTCGTCGCCCCGCTGCGGGACGTCGCCGCGGGGCTCGGCGCCGTCGAGGTGGACGCGGCGGCCGGACGGATCCCGTTTGTCCTCGTCGTGACGCGGAACGTCGTCCCGATCGAGGAGTCGATGCCGCGCACGACCCTGCACGGGAAGAAGAAGCCCGGGTTCGTGGACCGCTCCTTCGAGCCGGGCTCCCTCGAGCGGTTCACCGCCGTCGAGGAACTCCCGGACCCGGACGCCTACCTGCTGCTCGACGTCGAGCGGGGCGAGGAGTTCTGCGGCGAGGTGCCGAACGACGCCATGGACGTCATCGCGAAGCGCGAGCGGACCCTGCTGACGATCGAGGAGGGCATCGCGCTGGTCACGCACTTTCCGGAGGTGCTCGTGAAGAACAAGTGCTTCTCGCTGGGCGGCTCCCGGTGCGGCGACCGCCGGGTCCCCGCGATCTGGATCAGCCAGAACGCGCCGAAGCTCGGCTGGTGCTGGGCCGGGAACCCGCACACGTGGCTCGGCATGGCCTCCGGGGGCGCGCGCCGCGCGTGACGGGCGCTCCCGCGCAGGTGGACGGGGTGGGCCGGGTCCGATCCCTGTTCTAAGGTGGTGTGATGGCCAGCACATCGTCGCGTCGGCTGCCGCGGGGGCGCCACGCGCTCGCCCCGGAGGAAGTGGCCCGGATCCAGCGGGAGCGGCTGTGCCGCGCGATGGCTGAGGTCATGTCCGAGAAAGGCTACGCCGCGACCGCCGTCGAGGACGTGCTGAAGCACGCGGGGGTGTCGCGGCAGACCTTCTACCGGCTCTTCTCCTCGAAGCAGGACTGCTTCATGGCGTCGTTCGACACGGCCTGGGCGTCGCTGACCCGGAAGCCGGTCCCGGCGGACGGCGAGAACCCCCTGGAGCGGTGCGAGCGCGCCCTCGACCACTACCTGCGGACGGTCGCCGCGGAACTGCCCTTCGCGCGGCTGTTCCTGGTCGAGGCGTTCGCGGCGGGCGCGGAGGCCATCCGGCGGCGGGCCGAGCGGGAGGCCGCCATGGCCGCCGCGCTGGCCGGGCTGCTGGGCGTCGCGGACGACGCCGGCCGGTTCACCTGCCGGACGGTGGTGTCGGCGGTCTGCGCCATGGTCGCCCCGCCGGTGGCCCGCAAGGACCTGGACGCCCTGTACGCGGTCGGGCCCGCGATGACCGCGCACATCCGGCGCCTGTGGAACGCCGGCGCGTTCGGCGCGGGCACCGGCCCGCGGGAGTGAAGCGCTCGGCGTCCGTTTGTTACCCGGGTCACAAAGCGGGGCCGCCGGATCCGCCGTCCCGCCTATTGGAGTAAGAGTCTACTTGCTTTAAGGTCGGGAGGCCGTCACCCGGACGGCCAGGCCCGTCGGGGGCTCTGGGGGCGATCCAGAGGGGCCGGAGCACGACGAAGGGTAGCTCCATGTCCACCACAGTCCGCCGGCTCCTGCGCACGGCGGTCGCCTGCGGGATGGGGATCGCGCTGACCGCGACCGCCCTCCAAGCGCCCGCCGCGGCCGCTCCGCCGGCGTTCGCGCCTCCCGCCGAGGACCCGTTCTACACGCCGCCGCGGCCGCTCCCCGACGGGCGGCCCGGCGACGTCATCCGCTCCCGCCCATCGCTGTTCACCCTCGACCCGTTCGGCCGCGCGCCCGTCGACGGCGTCACCTCCACGCAGGTCCTCTACCGGACGCAGGACGCGCAGGGCGACCCGATCGCCGTGTCCGGCACCGTGCTCGTCCCCGAGAAGGAGTGGGGCGGGCCGGGCGAGCGCCCGCTCGTCACCTACGGCGTCGGGACCCGCGGGCTCGGCGACGCGTGCGCGCCGTCGTACACCCTCACGCAGGGCCTCGACTACGAGATGTTCTTCATCTCGGACGCGCTCAACAAGGGCTGGGCCGTCGCGGTCACCGACATGCAGGGCCTCGGCACGCCCGGCCTGCACACCTACGAGGTCGGCCGGGCCCAGGGCGCGGCGGCCCTCGACATGGCGCGGGCCGCGCAGCGCCTCCCCGGGACGGGCCTCGCCGGGAGCCCCGTCGCCGCGATGGGCTACTCGCAGGGCGGCACGACCGCGGGCTGGGCCGCCGAACTGGCCGCGACCTACGCGCCCGAACTCGACCTGAAGGGCGTCGTCGCGGGCGGCGTCCCCGCCGACCTGCGGGCGGTCGCCGCGAACCTCGACGGCAACCTGTTCGCCGCGTTCATGTTCATGTCCGCCGCCGGCTACGACGCCGCCTACCCCGAGCTCGACCTCGCGTCGTTCCTCAACGACGCGGGCCGGACCCTGATGGAGACGGCGTCCGACACCTGCATCGCCAGCGTCGACGGCATCGCCACCTTCGGCGAGACGGCGTTCAAGAACGTCGGCGACTTCACCACCAGCGACCCGCTGGCCACGCCGCAGTGGCAGGCGCGCCTGGACGGCAACAGGCTCGGCTCGACCGCGCCGGGCGTCCCCGTGCTCCAGACGCAGGCCGTCTACGACCAGATCATCCCGTTCGAGCAGGCGGACACGCTGCACAAGGCGTGGTGCGCGAAGGGCGCCAACGTCACCTGGAAGACCTACACGATCGCCGAGCACGCCACCGGCATGCTGTGGTCGTGGCCCGACGCGGTGGCCTTCCTGACCGACCGGTTCGCCGGGAAGCCCGCGCAGGGCAACTGCGCGGCCTGACCCGCCGGACGCGCCGGGACCTGGGCCCCCGCCGGGGGCTCAGGTCTCGCGCCGCCACGCCTCGGTGATCAGCCGCCGGACCTCCGGCTGCGTGACGGGGGAGAGGCCGCGCCGCTCCCGCTCCCGGCACACCGACGTCATCTCCACGTCCGGCATGCCGCACGGGACCGCCCACGTCCACGGCTCCGGGTCGGCGTCGACGTCCATCGCGAAACCGTGCGCGCTGACGCCCCGCGAGATGTACATCCCCAGCGAGACGATCTTGCGGCCCTCGGCCGTCCAGACGCCGGTCAGCAGCGGGCTGCCCTTCGGGGTGTCGCGCCGCTCCGCGGGGATCCCCAGCTCGCCCAGCACCGCCACCAGGATGTGCTCGATGTCGCGGATCAGCCCGACCACGTCGGCCGGCTCCGCCAGCTTCAGCACCGGATACCCGACGACCTGCTCCGGCGAGTGGTACGTGAGCTTCCCGCCGCGCCGCGTCTCCACGACCGGGATACCGTGCGCCGGATCGGGGCGCTCGTGCGGCGGCGTCCGCCGGCCCACCGTGTAGACGCGGGGGTGCGACAGGAGCCAGAGGGTGTCGTCGATCCGGTCCTCCTGCCGGTCGCGCACCATCTGATCCATCGTGGCGATGGCCTCGGTGTACTCGACGGCTTCGCTCTCGATCACGCGCAGCGGGTGGTCGTCCCGCCGCCGCGCCGCCAGCCCGCTTACCAGTTGTCCGTGCACGCCGGGAAGCCTATCCGCGGGAACGGGCGATGGAATGCCCCCTGGGACCGCCGGGAAAGCCGGGGCCGGACTGACAGACCGGCGTGTCGCGCGGTACTGTCGATGTCAGGCCGAGAGGCGCTGCAACGGGTGGACGCCCGCCACGCTCGGCCCCACCGGATTCCGGTTGAAACAAGGGCGCCTCCCACGAACGACCGGGAGGTGGCAGTGAAGACGGTCCCGACGACGAGCGAAGCCCTGCGGAAGCTGCTCGACGAACGCATCGCCGTTCTCGACGGAGCCTGGGGCACGATGCTGCAGGGGGCCGGCCTCACCCCCGAGGACTACCGCGGCGACCGCTTCGGCGGGCACCCGCGCGACGTCACCGGCGACCCCGACCTGCTGAACCTGACCCGCCCGGACGTCATCCTGGACGTCCACCGGCAGTACCTCGCGGCGGGCGCCGACATCACCACCACCAACACCTTCACCGCGACGAGCATCGGCCAGGCCGACTACGGTCTCGAGTCGCACGTCCGCGAGATGAACGTGCAGGGCGCCCGGCTCGCTCGGCAGGCCGCCGACGAGGCGGGCGGGCGGTTCGTCGCCGGCTCGGTCGGCCCGCTGAACGTGACGCTGTCGCTGTCGCCCCGCGTCGAGGACCCGTCCTACCGGGCCGTCACGTTCGACCAGGTCCGCGAGTCCTACGCCGAGCAGATCGCGGGCCTCGCCGAGGGCGGCGTCGACCTGCTGCTGATCGAGACGATCTTCGACACGCTGAACGCGAAGGCCGCGATCGCCGCGGCCCGCGAGGTCGCCCCCGAGCTGCCGCTGTGGATCTCGGTGACGATCGTCGACCTGTCCGGGCGGACGCTGTCCGGGCAGACCGTCGAGGCGTTCTGGCGGTCGGTCGAGCACGCCGACCCGCTCGTCGTCGGGCTGAACTGCTCGCTGGGCGCCGAGGAGATGCGCCCCCACGTCGAGGAACTCGCCCGGATCGCCCCCACCTACACCGCGTCGTATCCGAACGCGGGCCTGCCGAACGCGTTCGGCGGCTACGACCAGACGCCCGAGGAGATGGGCGGGCTGCTCGGCGGGTTCGCCGGGGAGAGCCTGGTCAACGCGGTCGGCGGCTGCTGCGGGACGGGCCCCGACCACATCGCCCGGATCGCCGAGGCCGTCCGCGGCACCGCGCCCCGCGCCGTCCCGGACGTCCCGTCCGCGCCCCGGTTCAGCGGCCTCGAACCGTTCCAGATCGGCGCGGACACCGGCTTCGTCATGATCGGCGAGCGGACGAACGTGACCGGCTCGGCCCGCTTCCGCAAGCTGATCGAGGCGGGCGACCACCAGGCCGCCGTGGACGTCGCGCTCGACCAGGTGCGCGGCGGCGCGAACCTCCTCGACGTCAACATGGACGCCGACCTGCTCGACAGCGAGCGGGAGATGACGACGTTCCTCAACCTGATCGCGACCGAGCCGGAGGCGGCCCGCATCCCGATCATGGTGGACAGCTCGCGGTGGAGCGTCATCGAGGCCGGGCTGAAGACCATCCAGGGCAAGGGCGTCGTCAACTCGATCAGCCTGAAGGAGGGCGAGGAGGCTTTCCTGGAGCAGGCCCGCCGGATCCGCGACTTCGGCGCCGGCGTCGTCGTCATGGCGTTCGACGAGGTCGGGCAGGCCGACACCGCCGACCGCAAGGTCGAGATCTGCGGCCGCGCCTACGACCTGCTGACGCAGCGGGCGGGGTTCCCCGCCGAGGACATCATCTTCGACCCGAACGTCCTCGCCGTCGCCACCGGCATCGAGGAGCACAACGGGTACGCGAAGGCGTTCATCGAGGCGCTCCCGCGGATCAAGGAGCGCTGCCCCGGCGCCCGCACCAGCGGCGGCATCTCCAACCTGTCGTTCTCCTTCCGCGGCAACGAGATCGTCCGCGAGGCGATGCACTCGGCGTTCCTGCTCCACGCGATCCGCGCCGGGCTCGACATGGGCATCGTCAACGCCGGCCAGCTCGCCGTCTACGAGGACATCCCCGCCGACCTGCTCGAACACGTCGAGGACGTGCTGTTCGACCGGCGCCCCGACGCCACCGACCGGCTCGTGTCGTTCGCCGAGACCGTCAAGGGCAGCGGGACGAAGCGCACCGTCGACCTGTCGTGGCGCGAGGGCCCGGTCGAGAAGCGGCTCGCGCACTCGCTCGTCCACGGCATCGTCGACTTCGTCGAGGAGGACACCGAGGAGGCCCGGCAGAAGGCCGCCCGCCCCCTCGACGTCATCGAGGGCCCGCTGATGGACGGCATGAAGGTCGTCGGCGACCTGTTCGGCGCCGGGAAGATGTTCCTGCCGCAGGTCGTCAAGAGCGCCCGCGTGATGAAGCGGTCCGTCGCGTACCTCGAGCCGTTCATGGAGCAGGAGAAGGAGGAGGCGCGCAAGGCGGGCCTGCTCGACACCTCCCGCGGCAACGGCAAGGTCGTCATGGCGACCGTCAAGGGCGACGTCCACGACATCGGCAAGAACATCGTCGGCGTCGTGCTCGGCTGCAACAACTACGACGTGGTCGACCTCGGCGTCATGGTGCCCGCCGCGAAGATCCTCGACACGGCCGTCGAGGAGAACGCCGACGCCGTCGGGCTGTCCGGGCTGATCACCCCGTCGCTCGACGAGATGGTGTCGGTCGCGGCCGAGATGCAGCGCCGCGGGATGGACCTGCCGCTGCTGATCGGCGGCGCGACCACGTCCCGGCAGCACACCGCCGTGAAGATCGCACCGGCCTACGGCGCGACGACCGTGCACGTGCTGGACGCGTCCCGCGTCGTCGGCGTCGTCTCCGACCTGCTCGACCCGGAGCGGGCCGCGGCGCTCGCCGAGTCCAACCGCACCGAGCAGGACCGGCTGCGCGCCGAGCACGAGACGAAGCAGCGGCGGCCGATGCTGACCATCGAGCAGGCCCGCGCGAACCCGGAGCGGGTGTCCTTCGACGACCTGCCGACCCCCGAGTTCACGGGCGTCCGGGTCGTCGCGCCCGACCTGGCGACGCTCCGCGAGATGATCGACTGGCAGTTCTTCTTCCTCGCGTGGGAGCTGAAGGGCAAGTACCCGGCGATCCTCGACCAGCCCGTCGCCCGCGAACTGTTCGACGAGGGCAACGAACTGCTCGACGACATCGTCAAGAACGACTTGCTGAAGCCGCGCGGCCTCTACGGGTTCTGGCCGGCGCACTCCAGCGGCGACGACATCGTCGTGACCGCCGGCCCCCGGTTCCCGATGCTGCGGCAGCAGACGCAGAAGCCCACCGGGCGCCCGAACCGCTGCCTCGCCGACTACGTCGCCCCGTCCGGCGACCACATCGGCGGGTTCGCGGTGACGATCCTCGGCGCGGAGGAGCTCGCCGCCCAGTACGAGGCCGACCACGACGACTACAAGTCGATCATGGTGAAGGCGCTGGCGGACCGGCTCGCCGAGGCGTTCGCCGAGTACATCCACCTGCAGGCCCGCCGCGACTGGTTCGAGCCCGACGCCGACCCCGCCCTGGAGGACCTGCACGCCGAGCGGTTCCGCGGCATCCGCCCCGCCCTCGGCTACCCGGCGAGCCCCGACCACAGCGAGAAGCGCGACCTGTTCGGGCTGCTGAATGCCGAGCGCATCGGCATCGGCCTCACCGAGTCGTACGCGATGACGCCCGCCGCCAGCGTCAGCGGGCTGATCTTCGCGCACCCCGACTCGCGGTACTTCACCGTGGGCCGGATCGGCCGCGACCAGGTCGAGGACTACGCCGCCCGCCGCGGCCTGCCCCTCGCCGAGGTCGAGCGCTGGCTCGCCCCGAACCTCGCCTACGACCCGTCCTGACCGGCGGCCGGCGCCCGTCCCCGTGCGGGACGGGCGCCGGCCGTGCGGCATCAGAGGAGCCCGGCGGCGTCCAGGAGCCGCGTCCAGGAGTCGCGGGGGCGGCCCTTCCGGTCCCGCTCGGTGACGGCGCGGGGGCCGAGGACGCCCTCCACCAGCTCCGGGTAGCGGGGGCCGAGCACGAACGAGTCGAAGAACTCGACGGCGTTCGGGGCGAAGTCGACCGTGTCGATCTCTTCGACCTCGACGTGCTTGTAGAAGAAGATGTACTCGTCGGGGTCGCGGTAGTAGACCTCCCCCGTCAGCAGGTCCAGGCAGATGGGTGCGCCGCCCTCAAGGTCCTCCAGCACTTCCGGGGGCATGCCGTACCGCTCGTAGCCGATCTCCAGCGGCGCGCCGAGCGGGCAGTCCGGGTCGGCGCCGCGCTTCTCCCAGGCGTCCGGGCCGGCGATCTCGGCGGGCTGCACGAAGCTGAAGTAGTTCCCCGCGAGCTTGGAGAAGAGGCCGAACACCTCGGTCACCCCGTCCGGTAGGCCGGGGACAGGCTCCAGCGCGTTCGGCTCGCGGATGTCGACACCGAAGCGGTGCTCGTCCTCGACCCGGCGGATCAGGTCCAGTTTGGCCCGCAACGTCTCCATGCCCGCACCTTAGAGCCCGCGTCGGACACGCCGGCGCCGGACGCGCACCGCGTTCGGCTCCCGCAGGAGGCGGGCGAGGACCCGCAGCTCCGTGCCGATCCGCGGGTCGGGGACGTCCAGGTCGTCCGGGACGTCCGGTGGGGCGCCCGTGCCCGCGGCGGCCGCCGCCAGCCCGGCGAAGCACGCCGCGGCCCCCGCGCCCGCCCGCCCGGAGGCGTCCGGCGGGAGCGCGAGGATCAGGTACCCGAGCCGCTCGGTCGCGATGAGCTCCGGCCACAGCGTCTCGACCTCCGGGTGGTCGCCGACCGCCCGCCCGTAAACGTCCCGCAGGTCGAGCAGGGCCGACTGCGCGGCGCGGCGCGCGCGGACCACCTCGTGCCGCGGCCGTCCGGCCGTGACGGCGGCCAGCAGCCGGCCCTCGGACCGGAGCGCCGCGGCGAGCGCCGCGGGCAGCCGGCGGCCCGCCGCGCGCCGCCACAGCAGGTACCCGCCGAGGACGCCGAACGCGCAGCCGAGCAGCGTGTTGCCGAGCCGCGCCGCCACGAACGGCAGCGGCGACGCGCCCGGGTGCCCGGCCTCCACCAGCAGCAGCGTCAGCGGCGTGATGAACACGACGGCCAGCGCGTAGTTCCGGGCGACCAGCAGCTCGACGGCGAACTGCAGGACGCCCACGATGACCGCGACCGCCGCGCCGTGCGGGTGCAGCGGCAGCAGCAGCCCGGCCAGGGCGATCCCGACGACGGTGCCGGCCGACCGGTTCAGGGCCCGCTGCCACGTCCCGGCGAGGTTCTGCCCCATCAGCACCGCGCACACCGCGATCGCCACCCAGTACGGCTGCGCCAGCCCGGCCGCGTACGCGACGGCGAGGGCGGCGGCGGTGCAGACCGCCGTGCGCGCGGACGACGCCAGGACGAGCGAGTGCCGCGCCCCCGCCAGCGCGGTCGTCAGCGCCCGGACCGGTGAACCGGGCGGCGCGTCCGCGGGACGCTCGGCGCGGGCCGCCTCCACGGTCGCCCGCAGCGCCCGGAACGTCCAGTCCGTGCCGGTCCGGTCGGCCGGGTCCGGCTCGGGCCACGGGCCCGCCGCGGCGCCCGGATCGTCCACGGCGGCGGCGAGGCCGCGCAGCGTCGCGGCGACGGACGCGGGCGGCGGCCGGTGCGCGCCCGCCGCGACCAGCGCGCCGAACATCTCGCTCAGCCGCATCACCAGCGCCCGCAGCCGCCGGACGTGCGCGGTGCCGCCCCGGTCGCCGACGCGGCGCGCGGCCTCGTCCAGCGCCCGGGCCGCGTCGTGCCGCGCCTCGTCCTGGCGGCCGGTGCCCGCGGCGTCCGCCAGGTCCGCCACCGCGTGGAACGCCGCGGCCACCGCCGTGTTCTCCGGGCGCCGCGGGTGCAGCGGGAACCCCGACATCATCACCAGCCAGGTGAACGCGCCCCCGGCCAGCACCAGCCCGCTCCGCAGCGCCCACGCGCGCGGGTCGTGCGGCAGCCCGGTCGCCGACGCCGCCACCAGCATGATCAGCAGGGCGCCCGGCGGCCGCGACGTCACGACCCCCACGACGTAAGCGCTGAGCCCGGCGAACGCCCCGAGCGTGAGCACCACCGCCCACGCGTGCGGTGCGGCGAGCGTCCCGGCGGCCATCCCGAGCGCCAGCGCGACGACCGCGGCGGCGAGCGCGGCCGCGCGGCGCCGGTACGGGACGCCCCGCGCGTACGGCCCCGCGAACGCCCCCATCGACGCGAGCATGCCCAGGTCGGGACGTCCGGCGAGGGCGCCCGCGAGGAACGGCAGCCCCATCGCGAGCCCGACCGCGGCCGCCGACCCGGCGGGCACGCCGCCGCGCCGGACGGTGAACGCGGCCCGCATCCCCGGCGCCCGGATCGCGGGCGGCTCCGCCGGCCGCGCCCCCGGCTCCCGGCCCCGCGTGCCGTCGTCCCGGTCGGTCATCGCGCGCACGGCCCCCTCCGGGCGGCCGCCCCCGGACCGCCCCGTCCTGGATATCAGGAGGTCAGAGCGGCCTCACGCACCGACCGGCAGGTCAATCCTCGAGGGTCTCGCCGTCGATACCGAGGACGAGCGCCTCGAGCCCGTCCCGGTTCGCGCCCTTGACCTTGGTGAAGCCGGCGAAGAGGTAGATCAGCCCGTCCTCGTCCATGCCGAACGTGCTCATCTCTCGTTCGAGGCCGCCCAGCGGGACGATGTTCTTCCCGAGGTCCCGGGCCCACGCCTCGATGAGTTCGTCCTCGCCGCCCGTCCGGGTCGGGTCGACGAAGAACGGCTGCCGCGCCACGGAGACGCCGGGGCCCGACCCGTCGAAGCGCAGCCCGCCGAACTCCTCGAGGAACGCCTCGCCCGCGGCGTGCGGCTCGTACCCTTCGGCCGCGTACCAGGCGCGGTACGCGGAGATGTCGACCTTGCGGCCGGGACGCCATCCGGCGCGGCGGAGCGCCCGGTCAAGATCCTGGGCGGACGACGGTGACACCGGACTGCTCACGGAGGTCCGGGATCCTTCTGCTGCTTGGGTGGCGAGGAAAGCGAGGAAGCTGGAGTGTAAGAAGGGTGAGAAGGAAGCCTCCTCATGGCCTCGCCGAAGCGATCGTAACAGCCGAGCGGGAAGCTGTTCTCGCCATTTTCCAGCCGGACCCGGCCATCCAGGGCGACGAACTTCCCTCGGTATGTAAACCGAAGCAACATGTATAGGCGTCGTGTATTCAGGCGTCGTAAAGTGTTCTCCGGTCCCGACCCGTCCCCATCGGCGAGTCCCCGGCACCGTTCCGGTGTGCTAACAAGTATCGCCAGCTCATCACTGCAATAAGGAGTGCCCTCCCGGTGACTGCGACCGTTGAGCGACCCACCCCCGGCGCCCTCGTGCAGGTCCGCGGCCAGCGCTGGGTGGTGGGCACCGTGGACGAGCGTGCCGGCAACACCCTCGTCACGCTGCAAAGTGTCGAGGAGGGCCGGTACGGCGACACCCTCTCGGTCATCTGGGAGATCGAGCCCGGCGGCCGCACCCTCCCGTCCGGGTCCCTCCCCGAGGTCGCCAAGGACCGCTTCGACCCCCCGGGCCGGCTCGCCGCGTTCCTGGACGCCGTCCGCTGGGGCGCCGTCGCGTCCGCCGACGTCCGCACCCTCCAGGCGCCGTTCCGCTCCGGCGTCGCCACCGAGGACTACCAGCTCGAACCCGTCGCCCGCGCCCTGGACGCCCCGCGCGTCAACCTGCTGCTCGCCGACGACGTCGGCCTCGGCAAGACCATCGAGGCGGGCCTGGTCGCGCAGGAACTGCTGCTCCGCCAGCGGGGCCGCCGCATGATGATCGTCTGCCCGGCGGGCCTCACCGTGAAGTGGCGCGACGAGATGGCCGAGAAGTTCGGCCTGGACTTCACCGTCATCGACTCCGAGCGCTGCGCGGAGGTCCGCCGCACGCACGGCAGCGCCGCCAACCCGTTCGAGGTGTTCCCCCTCGCGATCGTGTCGCTGCCGTGGCTGCGCGGCGCGAAGGCGCAGCGGCTGCTGGACGAGGTGCTGCCCGCCGACGGCCCCGCCTACCCGCGCACGTTCGACCTGCTGATCCTGGACGAGGCGCACCACGTCGCCCCGGCCGCGCCCAAGCAGGTGTACGCGATCGACTCGCAGCAGACGAAGCTGATCCGCCGCCTCGCCCCGCACTTCACGCACCGGCTGTTCCTGTCGGCGACCCCGCACAACGGCTACCAGGCGAGCTTCACCGCCCTCCTGGAGATCCTGGACGACCAGCGCTTCGCCCGCGGCGTCCCGCCGGACGACTCCGCGGTCCGCGACACGGTCGTCCGCCGCCTCAAGCGCCAGATCGTCGACGCCGACGGCAACGCCCGGTTCGCGGCCCGCGACGCGTCCGCGATCCCCGTCGCCTACCCCGAGGACGAGCGCGAGATCCACGCCCTGCTGCGCCGGTTCGCCGACGTCCGCCGCGCCCGCCTCAACAAGACCCGCGGGCGCCGCGCCGCCGACCTGGTGACGCTGCTGCTGAAGAAGCGCCTGTTCTCCAGCCCCGCCGCGTTCGCGCACACCGTCGCCGTCTACACCGACACCCTGAAGTCGCGGGGCAGGGGCGCCCTTCCGCCCGAGGACGCCTGGATGGAGGACTTCTTCGACGACACCGCCACCCTCGACGACGAAGCCCTGGACGAGGCCGAGACCGACGCCCTCGCCCGCACCGAGCCGCTCGTCCAGAGCCAGGAGGAGGAGCTGGACCTGCTGCGCCGCATGCACGACTGGGCGGCGGCGCACGAGGCCCAGCCGGACGCCAAGGCCGCGAAGCTCATCGAGTACCTGACGTCCGTCTGCCGCCCCGACGGCACAACGTGGACGGACGACCGCGTCATCGTCTTCACCGAGTACCGCGACACCAAGGACTGGCTCCTCGGCCTCCTGCGCGACCAGGGCATGGGCGGCGACCGCGTCGCCGAGCTGGACGGCACGATGAGCACCGACGACCGGGAAAAGCTCCGTCTCGCGTTCCAGAAGGCGCCCGGCGAGCACCCGGTGCGGATCCTGCTCGCCACCGACGCCGCCAGCGAGGGCATCGACCTGCAGAACCACTGCCACCGGCTCGTCAACTACGACATCCCGTTCAACCCGAACAAGCTCGAGCAGCGCATCGGCCGCATCGACCGCTACGGGCAGAAGCACACCCCGCAGATCCGGCACTTCGTCGGCACCGGCTGGGACAAGACCGTCGATTCCTACGAGGCCGACCTGGAGTTCCTGTCCCGCGTCGCGCACAAGGTGTCGCAGATGGAGGCCGACCTCGGCTCCGTCAACGCGGTCCTCGCCGACGCCGTCCAGCGCCGCCTCCTCGGCGAGCACATCGACGTGGACGCCGAGACCGCGAAGGCCGCCGGCCGCGAGCGCGTCCCGTCCGAGTCCGACGTCGGCGACCAGGTCCGCAAGCTCCGCGAACGCGTCGACACGACCGTCAAGAACCTGCACATCACCCCCGGCAACGTGAAGCGCGTCGTCGACACCGCTCTCGAACTGGCCCGCCAGCAGCCGTTGCAGCCCACCGCCGACCCGGGCGTGCACGACGTGCCCGTCCTCACCGGCTCCTGGGAGCGCGCGTCCGCCGGGCTGCTGGAGAAGCTGCCCAAGGACGGCGGCCCGCCCCGGCAGCTCCCCGTCACCTTCGACCGGGAGGTCGCGCGGGGACGCGACGACGTGGTCCTCGCCCACCTCGGGCACCCCCTCGTCGCCATGTCGACCCGCCTGCTGCGCGCCGCCGTCTCCAACGAGGGCATCGACCTGCACCGCGTCGCCGCCGTCGTCTCCGACGACCCCGAACTGGAGACGACGCTCGTCGCCGCGTTCTCCCGCTTCGTCCTCGTCGGCGCGGACGGCGTCCGCCTGCACGAGGAGGTCCTGCACGCGGGCGGCTGGGCGCCCGACACGGGACGGTTCCGCCGGTGGGAGAGCGTCGGACGCCTCGGCGACCTCCTCGACCGCGCCCTCACCTCCGGGACGTCCGCCCCGCCCCGCATCCAGGCCCGGCTCGCCGGCCGCTTCGACGAGCTGCGCCTCGGCCTGGAGGGCGCCGTCAAGTGGCGGACCGACACCCGCCACGAGTCCCTGCAGAAGCAGCTCGTCCAGCGCAAGGACGCCGAGACCCGCCGCATCACCGCCAGCCTGGAGCAGTTCGCCGAAACCCTCCGCCGCCAGCTCGCCCGCGGTGACGAGGAGGGCGCGCTGTTCTCCCAGGCCGCCGTGGCGTCCGCGGAGGAACGCCGCCAGTACCAGAACGACCGCAAATCCTGGGAGGAACGCCTCGCCCGCCTGTCGGACGAGCGGGACCTGGAGCTGCGCCAGATCGAGGCCCGTTACGCGGACCCCCGGCCGCACTCCTTCCCCGTCGCGGTGATCTTCGTCGTGCCGAAGCGAGAGGCGATCTGACATGGCCCCCGTGAACAAGCGTTTCCCCAAGCACAAGGACGGCACCGACCACGCCGACTGGCTCGACCTCATCGACGTGTCCGGGCCGTTCCTCAGCGTGCCCGTCCTCCGCCGCATCTGGCCGACCCTCGACACGCTCGACAAGCCCGCCCGCGAGCGCCTCCGCCGCGAGCACGCCGCACTGCCCGGACGCCCCTGGATCGACTACATCCTCGGCGACCTCCTCGGCTGGGGCGACCTCCTGCAGACCGAGGGCCTGGACGCCCTCGCCATGGACGTCCCCGAGCACGACACCACGGTCACGCCCTCGTTCGTCCTCCGCGAGCCCGGCGCCCCCGCCGACGACGGCCCCAAGACCGTCCACGTCCTCGGCCTCATCTGCGACGACCGGCCCACCCAGCGCGTCCCCGGCTCCGGCTGGGCCGCCACCCCCGCCGACCGCCTCGCCCAGCTCTGCCGGCATCACGACGTGCAGCTCGGCCTCGCCACCGACGGCCGCTGGTTCACGCTCGTCTGGGCACCCCGCGGCGGCGTCACCACGACCGCCTCGTTCGACTCCGTCAACTGGCACGAGGCCGCCGAACGCGACGTCGTCCGCGCCTTCCTGTCGATTCTCCATCGGTCCCGGTTCTTCGCCGTCCCCGACGACGAGACCCCGGTCGCGCTGCTGAAGGCCAGCCTGGACAACCAGGAGGACATCACCGAGGCCCTCGGCGTCCAGGTCCGCCAGGCCGTGGAACTGCTCGTCGCCGCCATCGGCCGCGCCCACACCCTTGATATCGCCCGCGGCGGCCCCGGCATCGGCGACGTCCCGGCGTCCGAGGTGTACCGGGCGTCGGTCGCCGTCATGATGCGGATCGTCTTCCTGCTGTTCGCCGAAGAGCGCGGACTCCTCCCCGCCGACAAGGAGCTGTACCGGACGGCCTACTCCGCCGGACGCCTCTGCGCCGAACTCGAACAGCGCGCCCTCGACGGCAGCGAGGACGACCTCGAGCACACCTACCACGGCTGGAACCGGCTCCTCGCCCTGTTCAACGCGGTCTACTACGGCGTGGACCACCCGGACATGCCGATGCACCCCCACGACGGCTCCATCTTCGACCCGTCCCGCTTCGAGTGGCTGCCCCTCAACATCGAGGACCGGACCGTTCTTCACATGCTGAAGGCCGTCCAGTACGTCGAAATCGGGACAGGAAAGAGCCGCGAGCGCCGCAAGCTGTCCTTCCGCGCGCTGGACGTCGAACAGATCGGCTACGTCTACGAGGGCCTACTGTCCTTCGAGGGCCTGTACGCGGAGGACACGGTCGTCGGCCTCATCGGAAAGGCCGGCCTCGAGGAAGAGGTACCCCTCAGCGTCCTTGAGGGTTTCGCCGCCTCCTGCCCGGACGTGCCCGCGCTCGCGTCCAAGCTCGCCACCGAGTACAAGGACTCCCGGATCGGCTCCGCCAAGGCCCTGGAGAAGCGCCTCGCGAAGTTGACCGGTGCAGGCGAGAAGGAGGCCCGCCGCAAGCTCCTCGCCGTCACCAATGGGAATGCCCAGCTCACCGAACGCCTGCTGCCCTTCTATGGGGTCATCCGGACGGACCTGCGCGACCTCCCCGTCGTGATCCTGCAGGACGGCCTGTACGTGACGGAGTCGTCCCTCCGAAAGAACACCGGCACCCACTACACGCCCAAGTTCCTGGCGGAACAGGTCGTCGAGGGCGCGCTGGAGCCGCTCGTCTACTCGCCCGGCCCCCTCCAGACGGCGAACAAGAACGAGTGGAAGCCGAAGTCGTCGGACGAGATCCTCTCGCTGAAGGTCGCCGACATCGCCATGGGCTCGGCGGCGTTCCTCGTGGCCGCCTGCCGCTACCTCGCGGAGCATCTTGTTGCCGCCTGGCTCCGCGAGGACGACCCCCGCGCCACGGGCTACGAGGAGCAGACCACCGACCAGTCGATTGACGCTGACGCGGACCCGGTGGTTATCAACGCCCGCCGCCACATCATCGAGCACTGCCTCTATGGTGCGGACATCAACGAGATGGCCGTCGAGATGGCCAAGCTCTCGCTGTGGCTGGTGTCGATGGACCCGCACCGCCCGTTCACGTTCCTGGACGACCGGCTGATTGTTGGCGACTCGCTCCTTGGCATCACCTCGATCGACCAGCTTGAAGTGTTGCACATGGACGCCAAGCGTGGCCGTCAGATCCACGAGCGCTTGGACGTGAGGCTCACGGCCGGCGTCCGTGAACTCGTCTCCCGCGTCGCCGAAGACCGCCGCCGACTCGTGGAAATGGACGGCTCGACCTTGGAGGGGCTGGAGGCTAAGCGGGATGCTCTGGCGGCGACGGAGCTGCAAACCAAACGCGCCCGCTTCATCGCCGACCTCACCGTGGGTGCCACCCTTGCCCATGTGCGAGGAGGCGATACCAGCCTTCGGGAGGGCTCGATCCAGGTCGGCGACTTGGCCATGCGCATGTTCGATGGTGATGCACGGGTCGAACTTCAAGCCACTGACCAACTAAAGACGTGGCTCCGCACGGACCTGCCCTCCGGAAACTTCGACCGGAATCCGATTCACTGGCCTCTGGCCTTTCCTGAGGTCTTCGATAATGGTGGATTCGATGCCATAATCGGGAACCCGCCCTTTCTGGGAGGTCAGAAGCTCACTGGTGCTCTCGGGACGGCTTACCGTGAGTACGCGGTCGACGTTATTGGATGTGGAGTTCGGGGGAGCGCTGACCTGGTCGCCTACTTCCTTCTGCGTGCCCATGCCATCCTGAATCAGGCTGGCCAGAGTGCCCTCATCACGACCAACACCATCGCACAGGGAGATACTCGCGAGGTTGGTCTTGAAAAACTGGTGGACCACGGTGTCACGATTCGGCAAGCTGTAAAGTCGCAGCCCTGGCCATCGAAGAGCGCCGTGTTGGAGTATAGTGCTGTTTGGACTAGCAAGGCTGCTCTGGGCGAGGGGATCAGTCGTATAGCTGATGGTGTCAAGGTTTCGGGGATCACCTCATCGCTCGACCCAGAATCTCGGGTGACGGGCCCTGCTCGGAGACTCGTGGCTAACGGAGGAATCTCATTTATTGGATCCTATGTGCTTGGCATGGGATTCACGATGGATCCGCGTAAAGCGGAGAAGCTTATCGAGAAAGATCCGCGCTACTCTGAAGTCTTGTTCCCGTATTTGAATAGCCAGGACTTGAATAATAGTTCAGATTTCTCGGCTAGTCGTTTTGTTATAAACTTTCATGACTGGCCAGAAGAGAAGGCTAAAACTTATGTTGACTGTTATGGGCAAGTCCTTCGTCTGGTAAAGCCTGAGCGGGACGCCAATAATCGGAAAGTATATCGGGATCATTGGTGGCAATTTGCAGAAAAACGCCCAGCGATGCTCGAAGCCACTGCTGGCTTGGATCGCGTCATTGTACTCGGTCGTGTCAGTAAAACTGTAATGCCTGCCATGATATCTGCTGGCTGCGTGCTCAGTGAGGCTGTCGTGGTGTTCGCTATTGACGATCTGGCGATGCTCGCACTCCTTAGTAGTGCCCCCCACTATTGGTGGACGTTCTCGCGGGCATCGACAATGAAGACCGATATTCGGTACACGCCATCCGATGTGTTCGAGACGTTGTCGTTGCCGCGGTTGACGCAAGAGATGCGCGAGCTAGGGGAGCGGCTAGACAGCTTCCGGCGGAACGTGATGCTGACGCGGCAGTTGGGTCTGACGAAGACGTACAACCTGCTCCATGACCCGATCTGCAAGGACGACGATATCGTCGAACTACGTGCCATCCACAAGGCTGTTGATGAGGCGACATGTCGGGCGTATGGGTGGAATGACTTGATCCCGCAACTCGACCACGGGTATCACCCAGTCGGCAGGGAGGTTCGGTACACCGTGGGCTCTGCCATACAACGCGAGTTGGTCGACCGGCTGCTTGAACTCAACCATGAGCGGTATGCGGCCGAGGTTGCTGCTGGCCTGCACGACAAAAAGGCCAAAAAGGGGCAAGCCAGGCCGGTCGGTGAACAGGGCGGCCTCTTTTAAGATGAAAGCTTGCGGCGTGCCCTCTTCGCGCACGCCGCAAGCCAATGTATCGGGTTCGGCTACGGACTGAGCCTGGCCCAAACCCATTTTCCCCCGTGCGGGTCCCTTGTGACGCCGCATGTGGTTGAGAGCGTCTGAATGATGGGCAGGCCCCGGCCGCCGCTGTTGTCGAACGTGTCCTCGTCCATGTCGAGGTCTTCGAGGGTGAGTTCGAAGAGGGGCTTCGGCTTCGGGATCTCGGGGCTGGAGTCCCAGACCGCGATGATGACCCCGGCGGCGTCCCGGCTGATCTGGAACCGGAGTTCCTCGTGCGGCGTCTGCCGGGCCGCGTTGGTGACGAGTTCCGAGACGATAAGAAGTGCATCGTCCAGAATGCGGTAACAGTCCCATTTGCGCAGCCGTGCGCCCGCGAGTGTGCGTGCGATCCCTACTGCGGCCGGCGTCCCCAGTAGGGAAATGATCAAGTCTCCTGTCGCGGTGATCGGCATCGTCCCGTCCTTGCCTCGGTTTCCGAATTCCTGTGACAAGGGTCACCGGTCGACGTACCGTTGACCTGTACAGGAATAAAAACCAAACAGGAGGCTCCGATGCCCATCGTCCGCGACCCGATCGAGCCGAAGCTGTCCATGTACCACTTCCTGGCCTTCTACCTGCGGTTTCTTCGGGAGAAGGAGGGGCTTTCGCTGACTCAGATCGGCAAGATCATTGGTGTTTCGCGATCATCGGTTTGCAACATGGAGGCAGGCCGTCAGCGCCCGCAGGAATACCAGATGGCGAAGCTGGACGAGACTTACCGGACGGGACGGCTATTGCAGCTTTTGCTCTGGTTTGCCCGAATGATGCACAATCCGGACTGGGGGCGGCAACTCGTCAAGTACGAGGAGGAAGCGCATCTGATCAAGACCTATCACGGGCAGGTGATCCCGCTGGTCCTCCAGACAGACGACTACACATGGGAGTACGTCAAGGAGGGTTCGCGTAAGGAGCGGGAGGCCGAGATGGCTGAGCGCGTGGCGAGGAAGGATGCCCTCTTCGCGCGGGGTGAAGACGTCGAACTGTGGGCGGTGATCGACGAGAGTGTGCTGGCTCGTGTGGTCGGCAGCACTGCGATCATGAGAGCCCAGTTGGAGCACCTGAAGAAGATGATCGACCTCCCGCAGGTCAGCGTTCGTGTCGTCCCGTTCTCGTCGGGGGCGCACGTTGGTGTTGACGGCGCCATGCAGGTCCTCAGCCTGGAAAGCCGTGATATCGCATACTCGGCTGCCCAGAACGGAGGGCGCCTGATCGAATCGCCTGGCGAAGTCCGCGAGGTGTCGGTTATGTTCGACCGTGTCGGCGCGAAGGCCGTATCTGAAGGCCTCTCGCGCGAGATCATCAATCAGTACTTGGAGCGCTTGTCATGATGGTGCAGTGGCGGAAGAGTTCTCACAGCGGCGGTGCGAACGACCAGCACTGCGTTGAGCTGGGGCGTCTTACGCAGGGCATCGGGGTTCGGGACTCGAAAGCTCCTGAGGCTGGTCACCTCAACCTGACCGTGTCCGAGTTCGCGGGGCTCGTGAACGAGATCAAGCGACTCCCGACGGAGTAGCCGTGGTCGTCCAGTGGCGCAAGAGCTCCCACAGCGGGGGAGTGGACGACAAAGCCTGCGTTGAGCTGGGACGACTCGACAACGGAGCCGGGGTTGGGGTTCGGGATTCGAAGCGGACGTCCGGTGGGTCCATCCGACTGACACCGGCGGAGTCCGGGGCGCTGGTGGCAGGGCTCAAGGCGCGTCCCGTCAGGTAGTTCGCGCCCGGCCCGTCGCCTCGCCCGGCGCCCGTGTCCGCGCCGGATGCCGCACGCCGGTGAGGCAGCCGATGTGGGCGCCATGCTCCGTACGGCAGGGGGCGCGGCGGTTCGCCCGGGGCTGGGCGCGCAGCCGGCCGCGCTCCGCCGCCGGTGCCCGCGCCGCGCTGGGCACGCCGTCCGTCCACCGCCGTCGACCGTCCCGCCGGGTCCCGCTGATCTCCGGGGCGCCACGCGGGTCCGGTCAGCGCCCGTCACCGGTCCGCGCTCTGCCTCCGGCCGGTCGCATGGCCCGGCGCCGCGCTTGTCCGCGCGGACCGTGTGCCCGCGCCCGCCCGTCCCGCGTCCGCCCCATACCTCGGACGCGGGACGGACGAACAGGGCACATCACGCGCCCGCCGTGCCACGTCCCGCACGCCGGACGGACACGCCCGTCCCGCCCTGCATACAGGCGACTATTTACCCTCGCCGATCAAGGGGTCGACAAGGTGAGCCCTCGCATCGACTCGACGAAGTCGATCATCTCCGTGTGGAGGTCGCCTTTGGCGGGGTCGGGAAAACGGACGTTGTGCCGGTAGTAGCGGTGGAACGCGATGATCAGGGCGGCGTGCTCGATCTCTTGGGGAAGCGCGACAAGCTGCTCGGCGGACAGAGGCCGGTGCTTGTTGTAGCCGGTGACGATGAGGTCCGCCCGGTGGCGGTCCAGGGCGCCGTTCACGTTCGCGAGCCCCAGGATCGTCATGCCGAGATCCAGCAGCGCGCCGTCCAGCGACACCGTCTCCCAGTCGATGACGGCCAGCGTATCGTCGGGGCGCACGATCAGGTTGTCGGTGAATACGTCACCATGGCAGACGACCTGGTCATCGTGGAGCCGCCGCTCGCGGGCCTCCACTCCCGCGAGACCGTGCGTGAGCCAGTCGGCGAACGCCTTGTCAGGGAATTCCTCGATGGTGGCCCGATGTGCGGGTGAGAGACGGCGGGTGCCGGTCGGCAGGTCGGGTACCTGCGCGGGCGGCACGCCATGCAGGTGTGCGAGCAGTTCGCCGGCCGCTGTCAGCAACTCGTCGGGAAGCCGGTCTACGACCTGGCCCGGGATCCAGCGCTTGAGCAGGACGGGACGGCCGGTGATGATCGAGACGTCCGCGCCTTCCACGTTGCGGACGACCTCCGCCGTGGGGACACCCAGGCGGAACATCGCCTCGGTATGGGCGGCGAGCGCATGAGCGCTCGCCTGATCGTGATTGTCCAGGATGGTCAAGACGAACGACCCCTGGTCGGCGGTCGCTTTGAAACTCGAATTTGCCGCGCCGCCCTCCAGCGGCCGGAGCGTCAGCCCCTCCAGGCCGTAGAGGTCTGCGACCGCCGCTGTGTCGACGTCGTGAACCTTCGTGTACGTGGCCATCCGCTCAACCCTCCCCGCCTATGTCCCGGCGCCGCTCCGCCACAAGCCCGCTCCACTGTGCTCGCACACGCGCTTCCCCGCCGATCCAGTGTGCGCGGGGCAAGCCGTCGGGAACGTCCTCACCGGTCAAGAAGTACGTGATCTCCATGAGGTAGGCGAATTCTTCACCGCGGACGCTCTCGTCGAGCCGTCGGCGGGCCGAGCTCATCAGCTCGGGCGACTCGCGTGCCGCCGCGTGGAAGCAGAGCGCGAGCCGGGCGTAGGCGGCGCAGGACGAGACCCCGTTCGCCGCCGCGAGCGCGGCGACGTCGTCGACGCGTTCGGCCATGTCGTCAGCGCGCCCGGCGGCCAGGAGGAGGCGGGCGTTGCGGACCTGCAGGTCAGCAAAGCCGACGTTCACGCCATCGAGCATCCGTTCCGCGCGGGCTATCTGCTCGAGCGAGCGGCCGCGGTCCTGGAAGGCCGAAGTGAACGCCAGGTATGCCTGACAGAGGGCGGCTTCGCCGTGCTGTCCGGCGGCCAGGGCGTCTTCACGCGCTCGGGTGAGGGCCGCGCACGCCGACGTGACGTCCGCCTGTGTCCAGAGGATCTCGCCGATGGTCCGGTGCTTCTTGCCGCCCGGAGGCAGTTCCTCGGCTCTGGCGAGCGCGCCGGTGAAGTGGCCGAGTCTGCGTTCCAGATGCAGGAGGCCGCGGGCGGCGTCCGGGGCGAGGGCACCGCCTCCGGCGGAGACGCGGCGCATGCCGTCCATCGAGGCGGTGAGGTTGCCCAGGTCGCGTTCGCATTCCGCGAGAAAGTAGCGCGGGAGTTCGTCGAGCTCCGGGGGCAGCAGCCCGGCGGACAGGACGGCCCGGAGCCGATCGGCGGTGCGTCCGCGATGCTGACGCTGCCGTCGGGCCACCGCCGTGAGCGTCTCGCCCAACGCGGCGGCGGGACTGTCGATGTCGCCGGTACCGTCCTCGACGGGCTCCCAGACGAAGTCGCGGACATAGTCGAGTGCGGCGTCCCCCAGCCAGCCGAGGGGGAGATCATGCTCCCTGGCGAGCCGCAGGCCTTGCCGAAGGCATCCGAGCAGGACCCGACGGTCGCCTCTGTGCCGGGTGAACTCGTTGCCGATCGCGTCGAACGCGCGCTCGGCGGCGCGCCGCCGGTCCTGCGGTGTCCAGCGGTCGTCACCGGTGGTGTCGGTGTCCCGGATCGCCGTGCGAACGAGGTCATGCAGCCGGTACGGCCATTGCGCGCCCGGGGTGACGTCCACGAAGGGACGGTCGGCGAGCCGCAGCGCGGCGGCGTCGTAGTCCAGCCCTGCCGCCGCCGTGGCCAGTTCCACGGAGAACGAGTCCAGCAGGCTGACGGCTCGGAGCACGGTGCGCTCCTCCGCCGACAGGTCGCGGAAGGTCCGGGCGACCAGTGCCGGGAACTCGAGATCGAACTCGCTCATATCGGGAGCCTGCCCGGCCCGCTCGTAAAGGTCCAGGAACCTCATCACGGCCATGTCGAGGTAGAGCGGCAGACCTTTGGAGTGGCTGATCAGCACGCGCCGGGTCGGTGCGTCCATGAGCGGCTGTTCCTCGATCAGCAGGCGCCGCCGCAGATAGTCCTCGCAGTCGGTCTGGGAAAGGTAGCCGACCCGATGCTGGCGCGGGTCGTCGCCCGCGCCCGGCACCAGTTGGGGCCATGCCGTCGGCCCCACCCAGTCGAGCTGGCCCTCCAACCGGGCGTCGTCCCACTGCAGCCGGTTCCGTCCGGTGACGACGAACAACGCGTTGGGCATCAGCCAGACCATGCGCTGGATCAGTCGCTCGACGTCACGGTGCACGCGGTCGCCGACGTCCTCGAACGTGTCGAGCAGGACGACGGGGGTGGCGGTCTTCTCTTCGGGAAGCTGCGCCAGGTCCCAGGCCAGGAGATGCGGGTAGAAGGACAGTGCGTCCTGGTCGGGTTCGGCTTCCAGCAGGTCCGGCAACCGTCGACAGCCCGACACCGCGCGCGCCGCCCGCCGCCGCTCCCGCAGTGCCCGCACGGTGGACGCGAGCCCCTGCCCGACGAGCATGCCCGCCGTCCCGGGCAGACCCGCCGCCGAGGCGACGTCACCCATTGCGGCGTCCATCTGCGAACGGAGCCGGCCCGCCCCGCCGAAGCGGTTGAGCATCGTGTGCCGACGCAGGAACTCGTCCAGCGGATCGCCGGGATGGTGATGTTCCCAGTACCGCAGGAAGGCGAGATCGAACGCGGTCAGCGGCCTGCCGAGCTCGGTGAGCGCGACGCGAACAGCCAAGACCACGGATTCGAAGCTCACGCCGTTCTGCCGGGCCAGGTCGATCCGCACCGGGATCAGCCGGCCGAGCTGTCCGTCCACGGGCGGCCAATGCTCGGGACCGGCGCCCGAGTCCGTGAGCACTTCACCGATTTGCCGGGAAAGAGTGGACTTGCCAACGCCGCCGACGCCATAGAACACGAGGACGTTGCGTCGGGGACGCTGCACGTCCTCGACATCGAACGCCCGATCGCGTCGCGTCTCGACCACGCGCACGAGGCTGCGCTGCAGCGCGGCCCATTCGTCGGCACGGTTGGCGAACACGTCCGTCGCGACGAGGGCGCGGGTGTTGGTTCGGAACAATGCGCGCAAATCCGGGCGGGACAGAGCAGCCTCCTCCATAGCTCATCCCCCCAGAAGCATGGTACCGCCCGTTTGTGTGCAGCCTCGGCAGTGATTGTGAGAGTAGTGCGGCCGTGTGTTATGCGAATGTCGCTGGCGATTGTGGCCGTTGCATTGATTGTCCGATGTGCGAGAATCGCGCTATTCGTAACGCGCGGCCGTAGTTCGCGGGGCCGGTAGACGAGATCAAGCAGTGCTCGGAGGGGCGGGCACGGGCCGTCCCATGGGCGCGAGAGTTCCCACAGTGGGGCCGTGGACGAGGAGCGCCGCGTTGAGCCGGGGCGACTCGAGAGAAGCGCCGGGGTTGCTGGGGTCCGGGTCGGGCCTCGACGGTGCCGTAAGGCGGGTTCAATCGGCTGACGCCAGCGGAGTTCCCTGGGTTCAAAGCGAGTCCCGTCTGGTAGTTCGCGCCTGGTCTGTCCCCACCCCACGCCCGTCTGCCGGTTCGTGCGCGGGCCGTCCGTCCGTTGGCGTGTCCGCTGGACGCGGTCGTCGTGCGGGCATGCGCTCGTTCGGCTTCGGGGAAGATGTCTGTCAACTGACAATTGATGCGGCTTGCAATCACGAGCCGATCGCCACAGATCCACGGGCGCACGCCACTAGTGTGACTTCCCTTGGTACGCGAGGACATCATCAGACGGCCACAGGCGCACATCGACCGGAAGCCTCACGTCCTGCCCATGAAGATCCGCGGCGATGCGCTTATCTGCGTCAGTCCATCTTTGGCTAGGTACCTTAGCGTGGTGACACACGATTCGCCGGTCAATTGAGATGCCGAGGATCCCGTTGTCGAATAGCGCGTGATGAGTGGAGCACAGCAGCAAGCCGTTGACAGGCGATATGCGTTGCTCGGCGTTTGCGTCGTTCCACGGGATGATGTGGGCTGCTTGGAGCGCGGCTTTTAGTGAAAGCCCGCAAAAGGCACACTGCTGTCGGTAGGCATCCAGGAGCGCGAGGCGGAAGATGACCTGGGCGATGCCTCGATCTCTGACCTTCCGGTACACCTCTCCCGCATCGTGGGGGTTATTGATGACGGCGCGAGCTAGCTCCGCAGGGGTGGAGTCTTGCGCCGCGAACTGGAACGGATTGGGGAGAGTGAGCCACGGATATGCGAAGACCTCTTCGTAGCCTTCATCGAGGCGGGTGGCATCCCACGCAATGAACCCCTGTCCGGGCTGTCCACGGCTCTGGTTGACAACGAGGATGGTTAGTGGCGGCTTATGCTCGTGCAAGCACCAGTCCTGGATCACGGCCAGCACATAGCGAAGCGGCCGCGGATGAATACCCAGATGCTCCGCCAGCTCGGTGTAGGTGACCTTCGACCGTTGCGACGCCCTCGTAGTCAAGAACGGCCATGTGCGAAACGCGCGCTCGTACTGGTTAACAGACACAGAAACCCTCCTCGCGCACAAGCTAGGCGGACGACGCGACTGCGGCAGCGGTAGCCGTGACTCACGCTGTTCAGTACCCTAGTGGGGAGGATACTTACCTGTCAGTGACCAACGTGACCACGGTCACCATTTCCTATGCACGCGCCCGACCATCCAACAGTGAACCTTTTCGGCACTGATATCGAAGGTCGTCGGGCATCGCGGGAGTTGTGGTCACGGTCTGTCGGACGTATACGCCCGACAGCGGCAACCGGACGCTTCGGCGCTGCCGGTAGGGGAGATCCTCGGTGGCCTGGCGCAGCATACGGAGGAGGCTCAGGAGCGCTTCGGGCAACGGATCGGCTTCGAGAGTGGGGCGTGGCCGGGCTGCGGGGCGGCCGCCCCTTTTCCTGCATCGTTCCCGTTGCGCCTCGTCCAAGAGGCCTTCCCACTCCGTGCGGGTGCGGAGGGGGTGGCCGTCGGCTCGTCCTTGGAGGTAGGTGACGAGGAAGTGGACCGCCGCCGGGTTGGACGGGGTGCTCTTGCCGGAGAGCCAGTCGCTCAGTGAGGCGTCGCGGAGCCGGATCGGCGGCTTCTGTGCCTGTCCCTGCCGGATGAGTTCGGCGTAGATCGGACGGCCCGCCGCGTCGTACAGGTCGCGCAGTGCGGCGGCGAAGCGCTCGGCGGCCCCCGGTTCCGGACTGCCCATCCCGCGTCCCCTCACCTTCGGACTCCGGATCCGGACTGAACGTCCACCGGAAAACCCGTCCATCCCCCGTCGCGCCAGGCGACGCCGTGTACAAGCCTGCCGCATCTCGCCGTGCTGATCGCCGGAAATCGGCTGAACCATTCGGATCAGGTTCACCGGCCCGGAGGAGGTCGGGCGACGGGAGGACTTCATCATCATGCTCATCAAGTGCCGGGACAATGCGCGTCGGCTTTGGGACGCGATTCGGCGGGATGTCTCGACGTGGGGGCCTTACGTGGAGCTGGCCGCCCTGCTCCTCGCCACGGTGCAGATCGTGCTCGAACTCTTCTGACGACGGTCGGCCCGTCCCGGGCCGCGGCGGCGGCGAGCTCGGGACGGGGCGGTCAACGGAACAGGTCGTCCATCTCCGCTTTGCCGGCGCGGCGGCGGAGCCACTAGTCGAAGATCAATCGAATCCCAGTGCCATGAGCGGGCTGAACACCGCGATCGTGGTCCAGGACTCTTCCGGGTCGCCGATCTTCACCAGGGCGTCCCACAGCAGTCCGAAAGCCAAATAAAAGCCGATCCGAATTGCCGGGTGGGGCAGCCTGGCCGTTCGCTTCTCGGGCATGGCCGAAGTATGGCACCGGCTGAGTGGAATCGAGAGGGCGATTCCCCAGGGGGTAGCTTTGCTGTCTCAGGTCGGTGGGGCGAAAGGAAACGCGGTGTCGCTGGAGATCGGGCTGTGGCGTGTCGATGGTGCGCCGGAACGGGTCGCTTTGTCGTCCATGCCGCTGGAGGCGCGGCTCGAGGAGCTCATCGAGGCCGATCCGGGGATCCTGGGGACGCCGCTGCTGCTCATCGGCCGCCAGGTGCGGACCGAGTACGGCAAGTTCATCGACCTGCTCGGACTGGACGCCGAGGGGACGCTCCACATACTCGAACTCAAACGGGATCGAACGCCGCGCGAGGTCATGGCGCAGCTCCTGGATTACGGCTCGTGGGTGCAGGACCTCTCCAACGAGGACATTCGCGAGATCTTCGCCGGGTACATCAGGACGAGCGGTGCCGGCACGGACCTGGATCAGGCGTTCGCGGAGCGGTTCGGTGCGAGCCCTCCCGAAGCCCTGAACACCGCGCACACGCTGACCGTGGTCGCCGGAGAGGTGGACGCGTCCACGGAGCGCATCGTGACCTACCTGGCGCGGCGGAACGTGCCGATCAACGTGATGTTCTTCCGCTACTTCGAGGACCAGGGGCGCAAGTACCTGGCGCGGACGTGGTTGATGGACGAGGCCGTCGTCACCGCGTCGGCGGCGGAGTCCAAGGGCCAGGGCAAGAAGGAGCCGTGGAACGGGCAGGACTGGTACGTCTCGTTCGGCGAGGAGGGCGGCGTCCGCAGTTGGCTGGACGCGCGGCGGTACGGGTTCGTGTCGGCCGGGGGTGGCGACTGGTTCTCGCGGACGCTCCGGGCCCTCCCGGTCGGGGACCGGGTCTTCGTGCACATCCCCAAGGTCGGGTATGTCGGGGTCGGCACGGTGTCGCGGGAGGCGCGGCCGTTCGACGAGGCGGAGCTGGTCGTCGACGGCTCGGTGCGGAAGATGACGGATCTGGAGCTCGCCGCCGCCTACCGGCACGACCACCAGCCCCAGGACGGGCAGGATCGCCGGGAGTGGGTCGTCGCCGTGGACTGGCTCAAGACCGTCCCGCACGAGGATGCGCTGTGGACGGCGGGCATGTTCGCCAACCAGAACTCCGCGTGCAAGCTCCGTGCGCGGTTCACCATCGACGTGGCCACTCGGTACTTCGGCCTTGACTGATATGGGACCTTGTTGGCGTTGAACCGCTGGCCGGGTAGCGGCGGCGGCAGGGTGTGAACACGCGATGTCATAGGTATGTGCTTGTGTATCGTGTACACGACATCGACCCCCGTAGGTGGAGGCGCACCGTGAACGAGAGCAGCGAGGGGTTGTTCCCCAACCCCGCCGACGAGCAGCTCACGCTGGTGAAGGGCGACGACGGCCCGCCGGTGCCGCCGCTGGACGTCCCGCAGTCATTCGCCGACGGCTCGTCGTTCGAGGTGCGCGACGAGCTGGAGGAACTGGTCCGCCGAGACCTGCTGGGGCCGTGGGACGGGCCGAGGGAGGAGTTCGCGCCGAAAGCGATGGGGCCGCGGGAGCGGTACCTGGTCGGGATGCTCGGCCCGAAGAACGAGCCCCTGTCGGTGCTGGAGAACGCCGACGAGGTGCCCGACACCGAGGCCGGGGTCCAGGGCGACGCGCGGGAGGGGGAGCTGCCCGACGTCGTCACCCCGCAGGCACTCGGGCGCATCTGGGCGTCGTCCATGGGCCTGTCGTTCTGCGTCCCCGAGGACGTCGACGCGGTCGTCGTCACTGCCAAATGGGGGCGGTACGACCGGCAGGAGCGGGAGGACGAGGACGGCAAGAAGCCGCGCGTCTGGGTCCGCGAGCCGGTGGAGCGCGAGAAGGAGGTGCGGCTGGACGCCGATGGCGCCTACCGGATCCCGCTCACGGCGGAACGGGACAGCGACCCCGGCGTCCTGCTCGCGGTCACGGTGCGGGCGCGCGACGGGCGGCGCGTCGCGGAGATCGCGCTCGTGAACCAGCAGTCGGAGCCGGCGAGCGGCAAGGACACCGCGTGGCTGTTCCAGCCGGAGCTGACGGTGACCGCGCTGGACGGCGCGAAAGCCGTGTTCCTCCCCGTGGACGACCCGGCCGACGGCCTCGCCGCCGTCGCCGACGACCCCGAGGAGATGCACCTGCGGCTCCTCTACCGGCACGAACGCCGGTACGCCAGCGGACGGAACGTGGCCGTGCACGCCGACGTCGCGCCGGGAGAGCGGGTCGCGCACCGGCTCACGACCACCTGGCTGCCGGTGTACGACGTGCCGATGACGACGACGCCGAAGGCCGGGCTCGAGGACGTCGAGCTGCGGATGGACGCCCTCGCCGAGGCCACCGCGGAGCAGCTCGGGGCGGGGCTGCGGCCCCTCGTCGACGGCTACCGTGCGTGGCTCGACGAGCGGGACGCCGAGATCCCGGGGCTGCCCGAGCCCCTGCGGCCCACGGCGCAGCGGGCCGTCCACGACGCGCGCCGGGCCGCGCAGCGCATCGCCGCGGGCGTCGAGCTGCTGTCCGACCCCGCGAGCCCCCGGCACGACGAGGCCGTCCGGGCCTTCCGGTTCACGAACGAGGCGATGGCCCTGCAGCGCCGCCGCACCGCGCTCGTCCCGCTGCGCGAGGAGGGGTGGAGCTTCGCGGAGGCCATGGCGGAGATCGATGCGAGGGGGTCGGCGGCCGCGAGCTGGCGCCCGTTCCAGCTCGCGTTCGTCCTGCTGAACCTGCCGTCCCTCACCGACCCGGCGCACGCCGAGCGCGCCGCCGACCACACCGCCCTGGTCGACCTGCTGTTCTTCCCGACCGGCGGCGGCAAGACGGAGGCGTACCTCGGCCTGACCGCGTACACGTTCGCGATCCGGCGGCTGCAACGCACCCTCGGCACCGGGGAGGACGCCCGCGACGGCCTCGCCGGCGTCGCCGTCCTCATGCGGTACACGCTGCGGCTGCTCACCGCGCAGCAGTTCCAGCGGGCCGCCGCGCTGGTGTGCGCGGCGGAGACGCTGCGCGCCCGCGACCCGGACGTGTGGGGCGACGAGCGGTTCCGGATCGGTCTGTGGGTGGGGGCGGGCGTGTCCCCGAACTGGTACGAGCAGGCGAAGGACCAGGTCATCGAGGCCCGCGACTCCGGGAACTCGAACCGCGCGAACGTCCTGCAGACGCTCGCCTGCCCGTGGTGCGGGGAGAAGCTGCAGGCACACCGAGATCTGGACCTCGACGAGGAGCGGCGGCGCGTCCTGCTGTACTGCCCGCGCGGCGAGGGGACGGACGCGTGCCCGTTCTCGAAGCGGCTCGCGAGCGGTGAGGGCCTGCCGATCCTGACGGTCGACGAGGAGATCTACCGGTACGCGCCGAGCCTGGTCATCGCCACCGTCGACAAGCTCGCGCAGCTCCCGTGGCAGGGTTACGCCGGAATCCTGTTCGGGCGGGTGCATAGCCACTGCCCGCGGCACGGCTACCGCCACGGCGATCTGGACGACAGGACGAACTGCGCCAGTCGGCACAACCCGAGCAAGGGCGGGCTGCCCGCGGTGACCGCGAACCCCGTCCCCCGGCTCCGCCCGCCGGACCTGATCATCCAGGACGAGCTGCACCTCATCTCCGGCGCGCTCGGCACGACGGTCGGGCTGTTCGAGTCGGCCGTCGCGGAGCTGACCGCGTGGCCGTACGCGCAAGGCCGGACGGGGCCGAAGATCGTGGCGTCCACGGCGACGACGAAGCGGGCGCGCGAGCAGGTCAGCGGCGTGTTCGGCCGGGAGCTGGCGGTGTTCCCGCCGCAGGTCACCGACGTCGCCGACACGTTCTTCTCCCGGCGCGAGCCGCTCACGCCGCAGACGCCGGGCCGCCGCTACCTGGGCGTCTGCGCGCACGGTGTGCGGATCAAGTCGGCGGAGATCCGGCTGGCGGAGATCCTGCTGCTGGCCGGGCAGACGCTGTACGACCGGTACGGGAAGCCCGCCGACCCGTACATGACGATGGTCGGCTACTTCAACGCGACCCGGGAGCTGGCGGGGATGCGCCGCTACCTGGACGACGACGTGACGACGCGCGTCCGCCGGGGCGGCAAGCCGAGGGGCCTGTCGGACCGGATCGTCACCCGCAGCGGCATGCTCACCGTCCAGGAACTGACGTCGCGGATCTCGTCCGGCGACATCAGCGACGTGCTGAAACGGCTGGAGCACGGCTTCGACCCCGAACTCGACACGTCCGCGCGCCGCTACGACGCGCCCGCCGAACAGGCGCGCTACTACCGGGAGAGCCGGGACTCCAAGGCCCGCAAGACGGCCGCGCCGATGCACTTCCTCGCGAAGCGGTTCGCCGACCGCAAGGACGCCGGGCTGCAGCCGGTGGACGTGGTGCTGGCGACGTCCATGCTCCAGGTCGGGGTGGACGTCTCCAGGTTCGGGCTGATGGTGATGGTCGGGCAGCCGAAGAACACCGCCGAGTACATCCAGGCGTCGTCGCGCGTCGGTCGCGACGCGGCACGCCCGGGCCTCGTCGTCACCCTCTACAACTGGTCCCGGCCCCGCGACCTGGCCCACTACGAGGATTTCGAGCACTACCACGCCACCTTCTACCGGCAGGTGGAGGCGCTGTCGGTCACCCCGTACACGCGCAGGTCGCTGGACCGCGGGACGGCCGCCGCGCTGGTCGCCGCTATCCGGCACAGCGCGGAGGAGCACTCCCGCAACGGGGATGCGCAGGTCGTCGACAGGTACGACCCGCGCGTCCAGGTGATCATCGAGCGGATGCTGCACCGCGCCGAGGCCGTCGCCCACGAGCGCGGGCGCAGCTACCTGGAGGAGCGGATCCAGACGGTCCTGGACACGTGGGAGCGGGAGCAGGGGCACGGCTCGGTCCGGCTCGGCTACCGGGATACCACCAGGAACAAGCAGACGACGCGGGCGCTGCTCCGGCCCGCCGGGAACGGCAGCTGGCAGACGATGACGGTCGGCATGTCCATGCGGGAGACCGAGAACGAGATCAACCTGCTGTTCCCGGGCGTCGACGCCGTGTTCGCCCCCACGTTCCACGAGCCTCCGTGGACGTTCGGGGCGGCGGAATCCGACACGGACGCCGCGACCGAAGCCCCCCAGAGCGGCGAGGAAGGCTGACCATGACCGGGAGCGCGCTGTTCCACCGCCGGGTCGGCACCGTCCGTCCGAGCCACCTGATGTTCACCAGTGGCGTCGGCGCCCTCGTCGACCTGCCGAACTTCTCCGCCCTGGTCAAGGGGCTGGACGACTGGAGCCACAAGAACGTCCCGAACTCGCAGGCGATCAACGAGCCGCGCCTGCTGGCGGCCGTCCAGTACACCATCGGCAAGAGCGTCCAGAAGCTCATGCCGGCGCCCTGGATGGAGCCGAGCCAGAAGGACCCGACCGGGCAGGCCGCGAAAGTCGGGGTGCCGGTCACACCGTTCCCGAGCTGGCTCCGCTGTACGGCGTGCAACGAGCTCGGCGCCCTCGACTCGGGCGTGTTCGGGTTCGAGAACACCAACATCCACCGGCCGCACGAGGCGCGGTTCTACCACGCCAAGTGCAAGCGGAAGAAGCCGCTCGCGGTCGCCGCCCGGTTCGTCCTGTCCTGCACCAACGGGCACCTCGACGAGTTCCCGTACGGGTTCTTCGTGCACCACGGCGACGCGTGCCCGAAGGCGAGCCACCCGCGGCTGCGGATGGACGACCGGGGCGGCAACCTCGGCGCGAACGTCGAGCTGTCGTGCGTCAACTGCGGGGAGCGCCGCAACATCCGGGAGGCGCAGGGCAAGCGCGGCGAGGAGAACCTGCCGCGCTGCCGGGGCCGCCACCCGCACCTGGCGACGTTCGACACAGGCGGCTGCGGCCGTCCGCCGAAGCTGCTGGTCGTCGGCGCGTCCAACCAGTGGTTCGCGAACACGCTGTCCGCGCTGTTCGTCCCGCGGGCCGGCGCGAGCGCGCTGGACGCGAAAGTCGAGAAGTACTGGACGGTCATCAGCCCGTTCGCCGTGGAAATGTACCCGTTGCTGCGGGAGAACATGCCGGTGTTCAAGGAGTTCGACCAGTGGGACGATGACGAGCTCGCCGAGGCGGTCGAAAGGCACAAGGCCCGCCTTGAGAAGAAGAGCGACGCCAAGGAGGAGACCAAGGGATATCCGGACCTGCGCACCGCCGAATGGGAGATGTTCTCCGGCCCGACCCCCGACCCGGACGCCGACCTCACCCTCCGCCGCGACCCCGCGGGGGTACCGGACGAGTTGGGCGGTGTCTTCTCGGACGTCGTGCAGGCCGAGCGGCTCCGCGAGGTGCGGGCGCTGATCGGCTTCACCCGGCTGGACGCCCCCGACCCCGACGACCCGGACCTGGTGGAGCTCGTCAAGCTCGCCCGTGGCAACCCGGAATGGGTGCCCGCCAGCGAGGTGCGCGGCGAGGGGATCTTCCTGCGGGTCCCCGAGGAGCTGCTGCAGGACTGGGAGAAGCGCGTCGCCGACTCCGACGCGCTCAGGGCGCACCACGAGGCGTACGCGCGGCACCGCCGCAACCGATACTCCGACCGGATCGCGTCCATGGCCGACTTCGACGAGACCGCGCACTGGCCCGGCGCCCGCTTCATCGCGCTGCACACCCTCTCCCACCTGCTGATCCGCACCATCTCGCTGGAGTGCGGGTACAGCTCGGCGAGCCTGTCGGAACGGATCTACTCCGGCACCGAGGACGACCCGCACCGCGGCGGCATCCTCATCTACACGGCCGTGCCGGACGCCGAGGGCACCCTCGGCGGGCTGGTGTCGCTCGCGGAACCGGAGCAGCTCGTCCGGCTCACCCGGCGGGCCCTCACCGACGCGCGGCACTGCTCGTCCGACCCGCTGTGCGCCGAGCGGCTCCCGCGGCACCCGGCGGACTTCCTGCACGGCGCGGCCTGCCACGTCTGCCTGTTCGTCTCCGAGACGACCTGCGAGCGCGGCAACAAGTTCCTCGACCGACGCTTCCTCGTGCCCGTCGACGACAGCGGCCTCGCCCTCTACCCGGACGTGCCGTGACGACCCCGCTCGACCGGTTCGACGCGGCCGTCGGGGACGACGCCGCCCGGCTCGGACCGTCCCGGCTGCGGACCCTCGCCGCCCGCTTCGAGCGGGACGGCGCCGGGCTCGGCCCCGCCGGGTTCGGCGCCGAGTTCGCCGACGCGGCCGCGCGCATCACCGACGCCGCCCGCCGCCTCCCCGCCGGGGACGTCGCCGCGTACCTGCGGGGCATGGCGACGGCGCTCGCGCACCGGGAGGCGGCGGTCCGGGTGGACATGGTGTGGAGCGGGCCTACCGGCCACGCCGTTCCGGTCCGCGCCACCGCGCAGGTCCTCGCCCAGGTCGTGGGCCGTGCCCGGCACGAGCTGCTGCTGATGACGTACTCCGCGCGCCGCTACGCCCCGCTGCGCGCCGCCCTCGCCGCCGCCGTCGCGCGAAACGTCCGGGTCCGCGTCGTCGTGGAGACCCTGCAGGGCGCCGGGAGCGCGATCTCCGGTGCGGAGCCCGCCGCCGCCTTCCACGGGCTCGGCGTTGAGCTGTGGCACTGGCCGGTCGACCGCCGTCCCGACGACACCGGCCGGCTGCACGCGAAGATCGCCGTGGCGGACCGCCGCGAACTGCTCGTCTCCAGTGCGAACCTCACCCAGTCGGGCGTCCACGACAACATCGAGGCGGGCCTCCTCGTCCGCGGCGGCACCGCGCCGGTGCGCGCCGCCGAGCACGTCGACGCGCTCTGCTCCGCGGGCACCCTGCAGCGCATGCACCGTCCCCGACCATGAGAGTCGGGAACGCGGACCCCGCTGGTCAAAGAGCCCGTCGGGACGATTGAATACCGGCGTGACGACGATCGCCGGCAGGTACGAACTCGATCACGTCCACATCGGCAAGGGCGGGATGGGGGAGGTGTGGGGGGCCACCGACACCCGGCTGGGGCGGCGTGTCGCCGTCAAGTTCGTCCGCGTCGACGGCGATGACGAACTGATCAGGCGGTTCCGTCGCGAGTACCGCCTCACCGCGCGGATGGCGCACCCGGGCGTGCCCGTCCTCTACGACGCGGACAAGGTGGAGTCAGGCCCGTTCGAGGGGCGCCTCTACCTGGTGATGGAACTGGTGGACGGCGTCAACGTCGCCGACCTCGTCGCCGAGCACGACCCGCTGCCGATCGGCTGGGCCGCCGCGATCGCCGCGCAGGTCTGCGCCGTCCTCGGTTACGCGCACGGTAAGACGCTCGTGCACCGCGACCTGAAACCGGCCAACCTCATGGTCGACGGGGACGGTGCGGTGAAGGTCCTGGACTTCGGCCTGGCCGTCGCCCTGGACGCCGACGAGCGGTCCCGCCTCACCAGCACCGACCAGATGCTCGGCACCCTCGCGTACATGGCGCCCGAACAGTTCCGTGGGCGTTCCGGACCGTCGAGCGACCTGTACTCGCTCGGCTGCGTCCTGTACCAGATGCTCGGCGGCCGGGGCCCGTTCGAAGGCCCCGACAACGTGTCGTTCATGCACGCCCACGTCTACGAGAAGCCGAAGCCCGTCCGGAGCCTCCGCGCGGACGTCCCGCCGGACCTGGACGCCCTGGTCCAGCGCCTCCTCGCCAAGCAGCCCGAGGCCCGCCCCGCGTCCGCCGAGGAAGTGTACGACGCTCTGCTCCCGCACGCCTTGATGCGGGAGCTTCCCGGGGCGGTCCGCGCCGGGCGCAGCCCCGCCCGCATGTACGCCGACGTCCTCGGCCGCACCTCGGACGCGCCGGCCCCGGCCGTCCTGCCCGTCCCGAGACCGGCGCCGGCCGGCGGCGACTTGGACCTCGGCGACGTCGCCCGCGCCCGGCGGCGCGCCGATCGGCTCGCCCGCGACTCCCGGTTCGGCGAGGCGGCGAGCATGCTCGGCGAGGCCCGCGACCGGGCGGAGAGCGCCCTCGGCACCGGCCACCCCGAGGTCATGGCGTTGCGCCGAGACCACGCGGACGCCCTGTTCCAGGGCGGGGACTACCGGTCGGCGGCCGCGGCGTTCCGCTCCCTCTCCGAGGACGTGGCCCGCCGCGAGGGCGCCGACGCCGAGAACGTCCTGTCGCTGCGGCTGCAGGAGGCCACCTGCCACGCGCTCGGCGGCGACGCCGACCGCGCTCTCGCCCAGCTCCACGACCTGGTCGCCGACCAGACCCGGCTGCACGGCGCCGACGACGCCCGCGTGCTGGACCTGCGCCGCAAGATCGGCCTGCTGCTGCACGGTGCGGGCCGCACCGACGGCGCCGTCGAGGTGCTGGACGGCCTCGCCGACGACCTCGAGCGCCTGCACGGGCCGGACGATCCGGCGCTGCGGACCGTCCGGCAGCACCTCGCCCGGATCGGCGGCTGACCGGCCGCGGAAGAGCGAGACGGGCGCCGCCCTTTCGGGGGGCAAGGAAAGCGGGGAGGGTGAGGATCAGAGCGGTGTGGGAAGAAATCTTTCCCATGGCCTCACCGAAAAGCATGTGGGCATATATCTGGGAGAAAAAGGGAACGGGCGCCGCGGTGTGCGGTGCCCGTTCGCCGAGGGGAGTGAAGGAACTGGGGGAAACGGTGGTCCTCTGGACCATGCTTCAGAAGGAAGTTCCTTCGTGGCCTCGGTCGCGGGAGGAAAGCGAAAGGGCTGGGTTAACTTTTGCAGAGTTGTGAGAAGGAAGCCCTTTCATGGCCTCGCCGCGACGATTCTAACAGTCACGCCGGGATCAGGTCGCGCAGATTTCGCAGCGTGAACGCCTCCGAGCCCTCGGGGAGGCCGTCGGGACGGTCGAGGCCGACGAAGGTCACGGGCTCGTCCGGCAGCGGAACCCCGTCGAGCACCGTGAGCTGCCGCGGCTCCATGAGATCGACCAGGTATCGGACGGTGAGGTAGCGGCGCTCGATGACCGCGCGGGTCAGCGTCGCCGTCGTCACCCGGTTGCCCTCGACGGCGTTGAACGCGAACCCGCCGCGCAGGTGCAGGTGCATCCACTTGGCGTGCCAGTCGCCCTCCTTGCCGCGGACGAACGCGAGCGGAAGGGCCACCCGGGCGGGCCCGTGCAGGTCGGACTTCATCCGGACGGTCCGCGGCTCGAACGGACGGCCCGCCTGCTCGCCGTCGCGCACCATGAACCCGAAGAACGATTCCTCGACGTCGTCGAACCCTTCACCCGAATAGACGTTGACCTGCGGGATGACGAACGATGCTTTGACCTTTCGCAGCGACAGGTTGATGAACTCCGACGCGCCGTCCGGCGCCTCGGTGATGTCGCCGGAATGCTCGCCGCCGACCTTGCGGAGCGACGTGTACGACAGCCACTGCGGGTTCCCGTAGTCGCGGTCGAGCATGAGCGCGGAAAGGTCGTAGTCGGTGCGGTATTCGCGCTGCTTCCAGTAGACGAAGAACCGCAGCAGCTCCCCGTCGACCGGCGAGAGCGAGCCGCGGGGCAGCACGCCCAGGCCGCTCGCGGTCGCCTTCCCGCTGAGGGGCAGCGCGACGTCGAGGACGGCCGGGTCCACGACGAGGTGCGCGGGCGCGGGCAGCCGCCTGCGGACCTCGTCGTCGAGCAGGTCCTTGAGCCGCCGGAACGCGGCGGGGTCGAGCGGCGGCCGGGTGTCGGGGAGGGCGACGCCGCGGCCCGTGCGGTTCGCGAAGACGCGCGTGCCCTTCGCCTTCCTCGTCCGGTTGAGCAGGTGCTCGCGGACCGACAGCAGCACCCGGCCGGACACCTGCCCGGCGGCGCCCTCGGCGGCGTCGAGCACCGCGCCGGACGCGTCCGGGTCGGTGCGCAGCAGCCGGTCCAGCGACCGGAACAGCACGCCGGGCGCGTTCGCGGCGAGCTTCGCGGCGCCGGGGACGTCGCCCGCGCCGAGCAGGGCCTCGACCCGGCCGGCGAACGACGGCGCCTTCTTCTCCCCGCGCGCCACCGCGAAGACGTCCCGCGCGTGCGGCCACCGCGGGTACTCGTGCGGGTGCAGGCGCTCGCCGAGGCGCTTCCACCGCTCGCGGTGCGCGGCCACGTCGCCGAGCTTCGCCGGGCTGTCGCGGACGACCGCGTCCAGGCCCGCGAGGAGCGCGCGGCGCTCGCGGCGGGTCAGCAGGAACTCCGTCGGCTCCGCCAGCGTGACGTCGCCGAGCGACAGCGCGCACGCGAGCCGCAGGACGTCGGTGACCGTGTCGAGCAGGAGGTCGCCGCCCTCGGCCACCCGCACCCGGTTGATCAGGGCGCGGTTCTCCCGCACGGGGATCGCGTCCGGGACCGCGTCGGTGCAGTGCGCGGCGAGCTCGCGCAGGACGTCGAGCTCCTCCTCGGTGAGCGGGGTGGCGCTCCCGGCCAGCGCCAGGAACAGCCGCTCGGCCTCCGCGGCCACCGGGCGCCCCGCGTGCAGGACGGTCAGCCGGTCCCCGGCGCCCGCGACCAGCTCGTCGTGCGCCGCCAGCATCTCCTCGTAGGTGTGGAGGTACTTCCCGTACTTCGGCAGCGACAGGAGGTTGAGCGACCCGTTCACGATCTCGACGTCCGCTTCGGGGTCGGCGAGCGCGCCCACCAGGCAGGACACCCAGAAGTCGAGGGTGTCGGGCACGCCGTGCGGGAAGTCCCGGAAGTAGACGTTGTGCCGGACGTGGTCGCCGACCATCTCCCGCACGACGGGCAGCACCCGCCCGGCGAGGCCGTCGACGGCGTCCCCGGCGAGGCCCGACAGCGCGTCGAGCAGGTCGCCCGACAGCTTGAACCCGGCGGACATGAGCGCGGCGTCGAACCGCCGCGCGGCCGTGCCGCCCGCGCCCGCCGGGCCGTCCGGAACGGGCACCCGGTGCGCATGCCGCACGACGAGACGCTCAAGAGTGTTGGTCACCCGGGAATAGTCGCAATGTTCGCGTTCCTCGCCTACCGGTTTTTGTGGACGCGCCCGCCCCGGCCCCTACCAAAGTCGGGGGCGGGGGAGTCCGGGGGCGGATGTGCGGACGGCCGTCCGGGCGCGACAGTCGTCGCGCAGGCCGCGCCGGAGAACCGGCCCGCGGCACGGACAGTCGGGAGTTGATGCGCCGGTGACCTTCGGATACCTGATCACGCTGGTCGTCGTGGGGGTGCCCGCCCTGCTGGCCCTGTGGCCGCTGCGGCGCCCCGCCGGGCTCGCCGAGGCGGGCTTCGTCCTCAATCTGGGGATCAACGAGATCCCCCAGCTCGGCCTGGCGCTGCTGGCGTCGGCCACGGCGATGACGGCCGCGTCCGGCGATCTCGGCGCGTCCGGCTGGACGGCGGCGGCGCTGGTCGCGATCGGCCTCGTCGCCATCGCCGTGCGCGGCCACCGCTCCGCCCCGGTCCTCCGGCGGGCCCTGGACGACGGCCTCGGGGACGGGTGGCGCGCCGCCGTCGCCCCCGACCTCGCCGCGGCGCTGCGCCGGCGCCGGCCGTACGCGCGGATCCTGGCGATGCCGTTCCGGGTGCGCCCCCGCTCGGTGGCGAAGGCGCGCAACATCGCGTACGGCGATGCCGGGCGGCGCAACCTCCTCGACGTCTACCATCACCGCTCGCGTCCGGGCGGCGCGCCGGTCCTGATCCACCTGCACGGCGGCAAGTACCGGCAGGGGAGGAAGAGCACGCAGTCGATGCCGCTGGTCCACCGGCTCGCGAGCCAGGGCTGGGTGGTCGTCAGCGCGAACTACCGGCTGCGCCCGGCCGCGGGCCACCCCGACCACCTGGTCGACCTGAAGAAGGTGATCGCGTGGGTGCGCCGCCACGGGCGGGAGTACGGCGCGGACCCGGCGACCCTCTTCGTCTCGGGCAGCTCGGCGGGCGGGCACCTGTCCCTCCTGGCCGGCCTCACGCCCGGCGACGCCGCCTTCCAGCCCGGATTCGAGGACGCGGACACGTCGGTCACCGGGGTCATCGTGCTCAACGGCTACTACGGCCCCTACTTCGGCAAAGGCGAGGAGTCGTCGCCGACGGGCCACCTGAGGCCGGACGCGCCGCCGGTCCTGGTGGTGCACGGCGACCGGGACACGATCGTCCCGGTGGAGAGCGCCCGGGACTTCACCGCGCGGTTGCGCGAGGCCAGCACCCGTCCGGTCGTCTACGCCGAACTGCCGTGGGCGCAGCACGCGTTCGACCTGTTCCACTCGCTGCGCTTCGAGGCGGTCGTGGACACGGTCGAGGCGTTCGCCGCCTGGGTGCGCTCGCCCGCGGCGGGTGCGGGCCGACCGGCCGGGGCGGCCAGTGACGGCGTCCGGGCGGCCGGACGGGCCGGCGCGGGGCGTATGCCGTAAATGGGTTGTTGGGGGAGTGGCGGGTTGCCATTCTTGGCCCGGAAAACGGGAAAGGGGAATGCCGATGTCGACGCTGCGCGTGACGGCCGAACGGCTGACCGTCCTTCCGCACGACAACGCCGACGCACTGGAACTCGCGCAGGTGGGGCTGTACAGGGCGGTCGTGCAGAAGGGCCGGTACGCGACCGGCGACTGGGCCGTCTATATCCCCGAGGGGTCGGTGCTCCCGGACGAACTGATCGGCGAGCTCGGGCTCACCGGGAAGCTCGCCGGTTCGGTCCGGAACCGCGTGAAGGCGGTGCGGCTGCGCGGCGAGCTGTCGCAGGGCATCGTCTGCCGGCCGCGCGCCCTCGACGGGACGGACCTCGCCGCGGCCCACGCCGAGGGGCGGAACTTCGCCGACGAACTCGGCATCGTCAAGTGGGTGCCGCCGATCCCCGTGCACATGGCGGGCGAGGTGGTGCCCGCCCCCGACCTCATCCGCTGGATCGAGATCGAAGACGTCAAGCGGTACCCGACGATCTTCGAGCCTGGCGAGGCCGTCGTGGCGACGGAGAAGATCCACGGAACGGCGTGCCTGCTCACGCTCGCGGACGGCGAGCCGTTCGTGTCCTCGAAGGGGTTCGGCGGCAAGTCGCTGGCGCTCGTCCGCGACGGCGAGAACCTGTACTGGCGGACGCTCGAGGCGCACGGGGCCGTCGAGGCCGCGGCGAAGATCGCGGAGCGGTTCGGCGCGTCCCGGGTGGGCCTGTTCGGGGAGGTGTACGGCCGCCGCGTGCAGGACCTGCACTACGGCGCCGCCGAGCCCGGGTACGCGGCGTTCGACGTCGCGGTGGCGGGCGAGGACGGCGCGGTGCGCTGGCTCGACCCGGCGGAGCTGGCCGGGGTGCTGGCCGACGCGGGCCTGCCCGCCGCGCCCGTCCTGTACGAGGGCGGGTACGACGAGGCGCTGCTGATGGAGCTGGCGAGCGGGCGCGAGACGGTGTCGGGGAAGGCGGAGCACCTGCGGGAGGGACTGGTCGTGCGGCCCGCCGCGGGGCGCCGCAGCCCGGTGACCGGCGGGCGGGCGATCGCGAAGTTCGTCTCGCCCGGCTACCTCACCCGCAAGGGCGGCACGGAGTTCGAGTGAGCGGGCCCCCGGCGGCGCGCCGCCGGGGTCACCGCCGCAGCACGCGGCCGGTGCGGGCGTCGATCTCGACGGTGCGGCGGGCGCCGTCGGGGCCGACGGCGTCCCCCTCCCAGACGAGCGCGCCGCGCCGCTCGTCGAGCTCCAGCTCGGTGACGCGGGCGCCGGGGACCGTCGCGCGCATCGCGTCGGCGGCGTCCCGGTAGTCCAGCTTCGCGCGCCGGACGCGCCGCAGGTTCTCCTCCCGGTCGGCCCGGTCCTCCGGCTCGGGCTCGTCGCGGACGACCTCGGTGCCCGCGCCGTCCACGGTGAGCTCGCGCTCGGCGCCGTCCGGGGCGACGAGCCGCACCTCCCAGCCGTCGCCCTCGCGTTCCACGGAGGTCAGCACGGTGCCCGGGGCGGCCTTCAGCGCGGTCGCGGCCGCCCGGTCGAGGGCGCCGCTGGCGGGGGTGGTGACGGGCAGGGGCGTGGTGCCGGGCGCGGTGAGGGTCTCCGCGGTGCCGGACGCGCCGGGGGCGTCCGGGCCGTCCGGGCCGTCCCCGCCGCAGGCCCCCAGGGCGAGCGTCGCGGCGAGCAGCGCGGCCGGTGCCGCGGCGGGTCCTCTCACGACCGCCCTCTACCCCGCGACCACGGTCCGTACGCGGGCGGGTGCGGTCGGGCAGGGTTGCCGGAGATCGCGGCGGCGGTCCCGGACGTGTGCGTGGTCGTGGCGGGGGAGGGCGACCGGGCGGGCGTCCGCCGGATCGCCGCGCGCGCCGGACTGAGCGCGCGCGTCCGCACCCTGGGCTTCGCCGTGCACGCCGTGCTCGTCACCGGCCTGGCCGCGGGCGCGCTGCGCCTGCTCGCCCGGCGGCTCCGCCTCCGCGGCGCGGCGGGCGCATGACGTGGGGGACCTAGGGCGACACCCGGCCGATCTCGGCGGCGACGAACTCGGCGTGCGGGCGCAGCCGGGCGCGCAGGTCGTCCCAGCGCTCGTCCTCCTCGCCCAGGTAGACCGCGCGCGCCCGGTCCAGGACGGGGCGGTGCTCCGCGGGCAGCCGGGGCAGCGCCCACGCGGCCGCCGCGTCCTTCGGCATGATCTCCCCGGTGGCGGCCGTCGCCCACACGCGCGCCAGCGTCAGGACGACGTTGCGGGCGTCGCCGTCGAGCTCGCCGAGCAGCCCGGGGACGCTCCCGGTGATCGCCCGGACGACGTCCGCGTGCGGCACCGGGGCGAACACCCGGGACGGCGGCGGGCCGAACAGCGGCGCGTCCCCGGCCAGCGCCATCGTGATCAGCGGCGCCAGGTCGGGGCTCGGCTCCGGCGCCGGGACCGCGCCGCGCTCGTACTCGTCCCGCAGCCACTCGCCGTACTGGAACTCGCACACCGGCGGGTACCGCCACGGCCGGACGGCCGTCTCCACGACCACCGTCAGCTCCACCGGCCGCGCGGCGCCCCCGGAGACCGGCAGCAGCCCCGCGACCAGCGCCCGCCGCTCCGCCCGCGCCGCGGGCCGCCGGACGACCGCCAGGACGTCCACGTCGCTGTGCGGCCGCAGCCCGCCGAGCACGGCCGATCCGTGCAGGTACGCGCCGACGAGGTCGGCGCCGAAAACGTCGTGCAGGAGTTCCAGAACGAGGTCCGTCTGTTCCATCGCCACCATGCTGACACAGCCGATCATGAGGGCGGGACGGAGAAGGCGGCGCGGTCGGGCTCCGGCAGCCACTCGCGGCCGGGCCGGAACGGGCGGAAGCCCTCGCGGGCGAACGCGAGCAGCGGCGGCAGCACCGGGTGCCGGTTCCGCGGGTGCCACAGCAGCGACCACGGGTACACCGGGGCGGGGTCGACGACCGGGAGCTGCACGACGCCGGGATGCCACGGCACGCGGATCTTCTCGCCGACGCCGAACGTGATCAGCTCCCGGGACGCGGCGGTCCGCTCCACCATGGCGTCCAGCCCGAAGTCGGGACCGGACGTGTCGATGCGCACGCCGAACTCGGCGGTGAGGGCGCGGTAGAAGTCGGCCCACTCGGTGTCGGCCCGCGCGGCGCCCGGGACCCACAGCGGCGGGCCGACCAGCTCCGCGATCGGCACCCGGTCGCGCGCGGCGAGCGGGTGCCCGCGCCCGACCAGGACGTGGATCGGCTCCAGCAGGACGGGCCGCGCCTCGACGCCGCCGAGGTCCCCGACCGCGCGGCCGAAGAACGCGTCGAGCGTCCCGCGGGCGAGCGCGGGCAGCGCGCCCGCCAGCCCGCCGGACCGCAGGATCTCGATGCCCACGTCCGGCACGGTCTCGTGGAACGCCCGGACGATCTCGACGGGGGCGAGCCGCGTCCCGAGCACGTCCACCCGCAGCGCCCGGTGCCGGCTGCGCACCAGCTCCACCGCCCGGTCGGCGAGCGCGAGCACCGCGCGGGCGTGCACGAGGAAGGACGCGCCGTCGTCGGTCGGCTCGGCGCCGTTCGGCGTGCGGCGCAGCAGGGCCGTGCCGAGGTCGGACTCCAGCCTGGCGATCCGCTTCGACACCGCCTGCTGGCTGATGCCGAGCCGGGCGGCCGCGTCGCCGAAGTACCGGTCGTCCGCGACGGCCACGAAGGCGCGCACCGCGCCGAGGTCCAGGTCCACGAGCTCCTCCGACAACCGTTGGGTGTGATCGCCGCGCGTGTCGATTGTTGGACGGGCGACTCTACCAGCGGGTCGAATGTCGGCGGCGGGGAATCGTCGACAACCGGGAGGCGTAGTGGGCGGGGGAAGGGCAGCGGACTCGTTCGTCCATCTGCACGTGCACACCGAGTACTCGATGCTGGACGGCGCCGCGAAGGTCGGGCCGCTGATGGACGAGGTCGCGCGGCAGGGGATGCCCGCGGTCGCGATGAGCGACCACGGCAACGTACACGGCGCCTACGAGTTCTTCCATGCCGCGAACCGCGCCGGGGTGAAGCCGGTCATCGGCATCGAGGCGTACGTGGCGCCCGCGTCCCGGCACCACCGGGCGCCCGTGTTCTGGAGCGACGACCCGTCCCTGCGGAAGTCGGACGAGACGACCGGCGCGGGCGGCGACGTATCCGGGCGCGGCCTCTACACGCACATGACGATGTGGGCGGTGGACGCGGACGGCCTGCGGAACCTGTTCCGCCTGCAGTCCCGCGCCTGGCTGGAGGGGCACGTCCAGAAGTATCCGCGGATGGACGCGGAACTGCTCGCCGAGCACGCGGCGGGCATCGTCGCCACCACCGGCTGCCCGTCCGGCGAGGTGCAGACGCGGCTGCGGCTCGGCCAGTACGCGGAGGCGGTCGAGGCCGCCGCCCGGTACCGGGACGTGTTCGGCCCCGGGAACTACTTCCTCGAACTGATGGACCACGGCCTGCCGATCGAACGCCGCGTCCGCGAGGACCTGATCCGGCTCGGCCGCGAGCTGGACCTGCCGCCCCTCGCCACGAACGACTCCCACTACGTCACCGAGGACCAGGCCGAGGCGCACGACGCGCTGCTGTGCATCGGCACCGGCAAGCGGCTCGCCGACGAGAACCGCTTCCGGTTCGGCGGCAGCGGCTACTTCATCAAGCCCGCCGCCGAGATGCGCGCGATGTGGGACGCCGAAGTGCCCGGGGCCTGCGACAACACGCTCCGCGTCGCGGAACGCGTCGGCGACTACGGCGCGGTGTTCGCGCACCGCGACCTGATGCCGCGCTTCCCCGTCCCCGACGGCGAGACCGAGGCGTCCTGGCTGCGCGCCGAGACGCTCCGGGGCGCCCGCCGCCGCTTCGGCGACGACCCGCCGCGGGACGTCCTCGACCGCATCGACTACGAGCTGTCCGTCATCACCGACATGGGGTTCCCCGGGTACTTCCTCGTCGTCGCCGACATCTGCCGGTACGCCCGCGAGAACGGCATCGGCCTCGGCCCCGGCCGCGGCTCGGCGACCGGCTCGATGGTCGCGTACTGCGTCGGCATCACCGAGCTGGACCCGATCGAGCACCGGCTCATCTTCGAGCGGTTCCTCAACCCCGAGCGGATCACGATGCCGGACGTCGACCTCGACTTCGACGACCGCCGCCGCGAGGAGATGATCGACTACGTCACCCGCACGTACGGCGACGACCGGGTGTGCCAGATCGTCACGTTCGGCACCATCAAGGCGAAGGCGGCGGTGAAGGACGCCTGCCGCGTCCTCGGCTACCCGTACGCGCTCGGCGACCGCATCACCAAGGCGTTCCCGGCCGCCGAGGGCGGCAAGGAGATCCCGCTCGCCGCCATCCACGACGCGTCCCACCGGCGGCACGGCGAGGCCGCCGAACTGCGCCGGATGTACGCGGACGAACCGGACGTCAAGCGCGTCATCGACACGGCCGTCGGCGTCGAGGGCCTCACCCGCGGCACCGGCGTGCACGCCGCCGGGGTGATCCTGTCGTCCGAGCCGCTGCTCGACGTGCTGCCGCTCGTCCGCCCGAAGGCCGCCGGCCCGGTCGTCACCGGCTTCCCGTTCACGCAGGCCGAGGACATGGGCCTGCTCAAGATGGACTTCCTCGGCCTGCGCAACCTCACCGTCATCCACGACGCCGTCGCGGGCGTGAAGGCGAACCGGGGCCTGGACGTCGACGTCCGCACCGCGCCCCTCGACGACCCGAAGACCTACGCGCTGCTCGCCCGCGGCGACACCCTCGGCGTCTTCCAGCTCGACAGCGGCGGCATGCGCGTCCTGCTGCGGATGATGCGGCCGACGACGTTCACCGACATCGCCGCCGTCAACGCCCTCTACCGGCCCGGCCCGATGGAGATGGACGCCCACACCAACTACGCGCTCCGCAAGACGGGCCGCCAGAAGGTCGAGCCGATCCACCCGGAACTGGAGGAGGCGCTCGAACCGATCCTCGGCGACACCTACCACCTGGTCGTCTTCCAGGAGCAGGTGATGGCCATCGCGCAGCAGCTCGCCGGGTACTCGCTCGGCGCCGCCGACATGCTGCGCCGCGCCATGGGCAAGAAGAAGAAAGAAGTCCTGGACGCCGAGTGGGAGCGGTTCTCGTCCGGCATGCGGGAACGCGGCTACTCCGCCGAGGCGGTCAGGGCGGTGTGGGACGTCCTCGTCCCGTTCAGCGGCTACGGCTTCAACAAGTCGCACACCGCCGGGTACGGGCTCGTCTCCTACTGGACCGCCTACCTCAAGGCGAACTTCCCCGCCGAGTACATGGCCGCCCTGCTCAGCTCGGTCGGCGACGACAAGGACAAGACGGGCGTCTACCTGTCCGACTGCCGCCGCCTCGGCATCCGCGTCCTGCCGCCCGACGTCAACGAGAGCGTCCTCGACTTCGCCGCCGTCGGGGACGACGTCCGGTTCGGCCTCGGCGCCGTCCGCAACGTCGGCGCGGGCGTCGTCGACGCGATCGTCCGGACGCGCGCGGAGAAGGGCGCGTACACCTCGTTCGACGACTTCCTCGCCAAGGTGCCCGCGCAGGTCTGCAACAAGCGGGTGCTGGAGTCGCTCGCGAAGGCGGGCGCGTTCGACGGCCTCGGCCACCCCCGCAAGGGCCTCGTCGCGGTCCACGAGCAGGCCGCCGACGCCGTCGTGGACGTCAAGCGGCACGAGGCGCACGGCCAGGACGCCCTGTTCGGCGCGGCCGCCGGGCCCGGCGCGGGGGACGCCGCCCTCACCGTCCCGATCCCCGACGGCGAGTGGGACCGGGCGACGCTCCTCGCCCACGAGCGGGAGATGCTCGGCCTGTACGTGTCGAGCCACCCGCTGGACGGCACCGAGCCGATCCTCGAACGGCACCGCGACCGGACGATCGCCGAACTGCTCGCGTCCGGCCGGGCGGACGGGCGCGTCCGGCTCAGCGGCATCGTCTCCGGCCTCCAGCGCAAGGTCACCAAGCAGGGCAGCCCGTGGGCGATCGTCGCGCTGGAGGACCACGACGCGTCCGTCGAATGCCTGGTCTTCCCGAAGAGCTACATGTTGTACGGGGACGCCCTCGCCGAGGATCGCGTCGTGTCCGTGCGGGGAAGGATCAACCTGCGGGACGACACGGTCAGCGTGTACGCCGAGGAGGTGACCGTCCTGGACGTGACCGGACCCGGCGACGCCGAACCCCCCGTCGTCATCACGGTGGCGGAGGCGCGGGTGACGCCGCGGCTCGTCGGCGACCTGAAGCGGATCCTCCTCGCGCATCCGGGCGCCGCGCCGGTGCACCTGCTGCTCCGGCGCGGCGGCCCGGCGAGCGTCCTGTTCGACCTCGCCCCCTTCCGGGTCGCCCCGGACGCGGCCCTGTTCGGCGACGTGAAGTCGCTGCTCGGCCCCGGCTCGGTCACCCGCTCCTGACCGGGTGGCCGACCAGGACGAGCATCCGGTCGATCTGCGCCGACCGCGACCGCTCCACCCTCCCGGCCAGCTCCCGCGTCCACGGGTCCCGGCCGCGGTGCAGCTCCATGCGGGCGAGCTGGACGGCGTCGTCCTGGTGGGCGATCAGCAGGTTGAGGAACGCCCGTTCGAACCGGGTGGCCGGGAGCCGCTCCAGCGCCGCGAGCTCGGCGTCGGTCGTCTCCGGGACGACGCCGCCGTGCGCGTGGTGCGCGTCGGCGGGCGCCCGCAGCGGCCGCTCCCACCCGCGCAGCCGCGCCACGATCCGGCCGGCCTCGGCGCGCTGCGTCGTCTCGATCGCCGCGGCGAGCGTCCGCACCTCGGGCCGGACGGGACGCTCGCGGGCGAGCGCCGCCAGCTTCACCGCCTGCCCCTGGTGCGGCACCATCATCTGCAGGAACATCACGTCGGTCGAGTTGAAGCCCGCGCCGCCGCGGGTCGCGGCGGCGGGGCCGGCGGGCGGGCCGCCGGCCCCGCAGCGCGCGAACAGCAGCAGGCCGCAGGCCGCGAGCAGCGCGAGCGCGGCGTACTTCATCGCGTCGGTCCCGGCGTCAGGCGGCCCGCCACAGCGCGGGCGTCGCGTCCGGTTCCCACCCGGCGATGGCGGTGTGCGGCTGGAGGCACTCGTACGCCGTGCCCCCGTAGACGACGGTGTCGCCCGTGGCGTAGGACGTCCCGGCGGCCCACGTGCCGGACGGCGGGTCGGTCGGCGGGTCGGTCGGCGGGTCGGTCGGGGGATCGGTGGGCGGGTCGGTCGGGGTGGTGGACCCGCCGAAGTCCACGTCGGAGCAGGTGTAGAACGCCTCGTCGCTGTACTCCATCCGCTGCCAGATCGAGTAGACGAGGTGCCGGCCCGTCCGCTGCGGCAGGTCCAGCGTCCACTTCGTGTAGGTGGTCGGGTCGACGTCGTCGAACGTCCGCAGGTGCACCAGGTCGGACCAGCGCAGCGGCTGCGTCGGGTCCCAGCCGTCCCGGGTGATGTAGAACTCGAAGCGGCTGCCCCGGTGCGGCGCGGTCGCGTGGTAGGTGACCTCGAACGGGCCGGGCGCCACGCGCGTCGCGGGCCAGTCGGCGCGCTGCAGGTCGAGGCCCCGGTACTTCGCGCGCCCGGCACTGCACAGCTGCCCGTCCGGGATCATCTCGCGGTGCCGTCCGTCCACGGTGAGCAGCGACACCTCGTTCCAGTCGTAGAACGCCTGCGTGCCGCTCGCCGCGACCGCCGCCTTGCAGGCGTCCGAGTCGGGGGTCTCCGGCCCCTCGTTCTTGCAGACGTACACGCGGCTCGGCGGGTCCGACATCGTGCCGTGCGCGCTCGCCGGCGCCGCCGACGCGAGCACGACCGCGACCGACGCGGCCGGCAGGGTGACGGCCGCGAGCGCGGCCTTCGAGCGGGGGGATCGCATGGATCTCCTTCCGGGATCGGTGGACGGCCTACGGGAGCGAGTTCAGGAAGGGCTCGTGGGCGTTCATGAACTCCCAGCCGTAGTAGCGGTCCCAGTTGATGGACCACGTCATGAGGCCGCGCAGCGCCGGGGACGGCCCGCCGCGCAGCTCGTACGAACCGCACTGCTGCCCCTTGACCAGGCAGGTCAGCGCCTGCTGCACCTGCGCGGGCGGGGTGTGCCCGTTCCCCGCGCTGACGGCGGCGGGCACCCCGAACGCGATCTGCTCGGGCCGCAGCCCCGGGAACGTGCGTCCGGTGTTCGCGACGGGGAAGCCGGCCTTGAGCATGTCGGTCATCGCGATGTGGAAGTCGGCGCCGCCCATGGAGTGGTACTGACCGTCGAGCCCCATCACGGGCCCCGAGTTGTAGTCCTGGACGTGCAGGACCGTCAGCTCGTCGCGCAGCGCGTGGATCACCGGCAGGTACGCGCCCGTCCGGTTGTCGCCGGAACTCGTCCCGCCGTAGAACTGGTGCCCGACCTGGACGAAGAACGTCTCCGGCGCCATCGTCAGGACGAAGCCGTCGCCGTACCTCGCCGTCAGCTCCTCCAGCGCGGAGACGAGGTTGACGACCACCGGCGTCGTCGGGTTCCGGAAGTCGGCGTCGCCCCGGTCGAGGTAGAGCGAGTGCCCCTCGAAGTCGATGTCGAGGCCGTCCAGCCCGTACCGGTCGATGATCGCCGACACCGACCGGACGAACGCGTCCCGCGCGGCCGCCGTCGTGAGCTGCACCTGCCCGTTCTGGCCGCCGATCGACAGCAGCACCTTCGTCCCCCGCGCCTGCTTCGCCCGGACCGCCGCGGTGAACTCCTCCTCGCTCTCCACGTTCGGGCACTCGCCCGCCGGGCACCGCTCGAACCGGATGTCGCCGGACGTCGGCGTCGTCGGCTCCCCGAACGCGAGGTTCACGACGTCCCACGCGTCCGGGACGTCCGCCATCCGCACGTAGCCGGACCCGTTCGCGAAGCTCGCGTGCAGGTACCCGATGAGCGCGTGCTTCGGCAGGCCCACGTCCGCGCATCCCTCCGTCGTCCCGGTCGCGGTCGCCGACCGCGCCGACTCGCCCGCGTCGTTGTACGCGACCACCGCGTACGTGTGGGTGCTGCAGGCGTCCAGGCCGGTGAGCGTCGCGGACGTCCCGGTCGCGCTCGCCCGCACGTCCGCCCCCTCGTACACGCGGTAGCCGGCGGCGCCGTCGACGGCGTCCCAGGCCAGCGCGATCGAGCCGCCGGTGACGGCGCCGACCCGCGGCGCGCCCGGCGCGGCCGGGACGCCCGGGAGCGGGCCGCCCGGACCGTCCAGCTCGACGTCGTCCGCGCGGTAGGCCCCGGCCCCGTACCAGCCGTGCAGGTAGACCTCGGCCTCCGTCTGCCCGGGCCCGGTCGTGAACGAGACCGACAGCTTCGTGTACTCGGCCGCGGAGGGCGTCCACGTGTACGGGCCGCCGGCAACGCCCAGATGCACGTAGTCGCCGCGCACCCACGCCGACAGCGTGTACGCCGTTTCCGGCAGCACCCGCACCTTCTGCGCGCACCGCCCGTTGTCGCCCGCCGTCACGCCGCCCGCCAGCCCGGCCGCGCCCGTCCGCGCCGCACCGGCGGCCGCCGCGTCGCCCGAGCACGTCCAGCCGGCCAGCCCCTGCTCGAACCCGCCGTTCGCCAGGACGTTCGCGGCGCGCGCCGGCGGCGCCGCGACCAGCAGGCCCGCGACCAGTACGGCCGCGAAGAGAATGCTCCGCACGACGTCCCCCTACGGCAGCGTGTCGAGGTGGGCGCCGACCGTCCGGGCGAACCCGCCGCCGTTGGTGACGTCCCAGTTGATCGACCAGGTCATCGCGCCCCGGATGTCCGGGTACGTCCGCGCGGGCCGGAACGAGCCGCAGTTCGCGCCCCGGGCGAGGCAGTCGAGCGCGTCCGTCACCGCCGACGGCGCGACCACCCCGCCGCCCGCCGCGCCCGGCCCGGCGGGCAGCCCGAGCGCGACCTGGTCCGCGCGCAGCCCGTTCTCCAACTGGATGCAGGCCAGCGCCGTCATGAAGTCCACCGACCCCTGCGCGTACACGCCCTGGTCGCAGCCCAGCATCGAGCCCGAGTTGTAGTACTGCATGTGGACGACGGTCAGGATGTCCTTGATGGCGAGCGCGAGCTGGAAGTACGACCGGCCCGTCGACTGCATGTCGATCGTCTGCGGCGCCATCGTGATGATGAGGCCGGCGCCCGCCTTCGCGCGCAGCGCCCGCAGCGCCTGCGCCATGTACGTCGCGTTCAGCCCGTTCTCCAGGTCGATGTCGACGCCGTCGAACCCGTACTCGGTCATCACGCCGTACACCGAGTCCGCGAACAGCGCCGCCGCGGCCGCGCTGTCGACCCGCACCGTGCCCTTCTCGCCGCCGACCGACAGGATCACCTTCGTCCCCCGTGCCCGCAGCGCCGCGACGTCCGCCTTGAACTGCGCGTCCGTGTACCCCCCGACGGCCTGCGCCAGCCCCGGGTCGACCCCGAAGACCACCTCGCCGGCCCGCGCCGTGGCCTCACCGAACGCCACCGCCACGAGGTCGTACTCGTCCGGCGTCTCCGACAGCTTCAGCTCCCGCGCGGGGTTCTCGAAGTTGTGCCAGTAGCCGGTCAGGAAGTGCTTCGGCAGCGGCCCGGTCGCGCACCCCGCCGTCGTCCCGGTGACCTCGCTCCCGGCCGACTCGCCCGCGGCGCCGAACGCCTTGACGGTGAACGTGTGCGTGCTGCAGGGCTCGAGCCCGCCGACCGTCGCGGACGTCCCGGTCACGCTCGCCCGCACGTCCGTCCCCGCGTACACCCGGTACCCGTCGGGCGCCCCGGCGCTCGCCGTCCACGACAGCGTCAGCGAGGTGTCGGTGCGCCCGGTGACCTGCGGCGACCCCGGCGCCCCGAGTCCGCCGCCGGGCCCGCCCGTGCACGGGCTCCCGTTGACCGTGCAGTTCTCGGGGGCGCCCGGCCCGCTCCCGAGGAACCCGAACGCCACCGTCCCGCCCGGCGGGATCGCCGCGTTCCAGCCCCGGTCGGTGAACGTGTGGTGGTTCCCGTCCCTGGTCAGCGACGCGTCCCAGAACGAGCCGACGCTCGTCCCGGCGGGCAGGTCGAACTCGACCCGCCACCCGTCGATCGCGGTGGCGGACCCGTTCGTCAGGGTGAACCGGGCCTGCCAGCCCGATCCCCAGTCGGCGGTCTTCTCGAACGTCGCGGCCGGCGCGGCGGCGGCGGCCAGCGCGGGCGGCGGAACCAGCAGGACGAGCAGCAGCGCGGCGAGGGCGCCGACGAACGAACGCGTGCGCAAGAGACACTCCAAGGCGCGGATAGGGAGCTGACGGACGTTCCCCCGAACCCCGAAGCGATCGCGATCTATTAGGAAGGTTTCCTAATTGGTGGCACGTTAACCTCGACATCGTCCCCCGGCAACCCCCGTCTCCCGCACTCGCCGCGCTGCTGCTCGTCC
>NZ_QHJN01000394.1:0-850 GCF_003947565.1 Actinomadura sp. WAC 06369
GAGCGAAACCCAGTCCCACGACGGACCCCGCACCACCACCGGCCGCATCCCCCACGGCCCCTTCCGTCCCGGCGACCAGGTCCAGCTCACCGACCCCAAAGGCCGCATCAACACCATCACCCTCCAACCCGGCAAGGAATACCACTCCCACAAGGGCGCCATCCCCCACGACACCATCATCGGCAGCCCCGAAGGATCCGTCTTCCGCTCCACCGGCGGCACCGAATACCTCGCCTTCCGCCCCCTCCTCAACGACCACACCCTCCGCATGCCCCGCGGCGCCGCCGTCGTCTACCCCAAGGACGCCGCCCAGATCGTCGCCCAAGCCGACATCTTCCCCGGCGCCCGCGTCATCGAAGCCGGCGCCGGCTCCGGCGCCCTCAGCTGCTTCCTCCTCCGCGCCGTCGGCGAACACGGCCTCCTCTCCTCCTACGAACGCCGCCAGGACTTCGCCGACATCGCCCGCGGCAACGTCGAACGCTTCTTCGGCGGCCCCCACCCCGCCTGGCGCCTCACCGTCGGCTCCCTCGAACACGACCTCGCCGAAACCGAGATCGACCGCGCCGTCCTCGACATGCTCGCCCCCTGGGAATGCATCGACGCCGTCGCCGAGGCCCTCATCCCCGGCGGCATGGTCTGCGCCTACATCGCCACCACCACCCAGATGTCCCGCATCGTCGAAGACCTCCGCTCCCACGGCGCCTTCGCCGAGCCCTACGCCTTCGAGACCATGCTCCGCAGCTGGCACGTCGACGGCCTCGCCGTCCGCCCCGACCACCGCATGGTCGGCCACACCGGCTTCCTCGTCACCGCCCGCCGCCTCGCCGACGGCGTCGATGCATTCCCAGGG
>NZ_QHJN01000395.1:0-850 GCF_003947565.1 Actinomadura sp. WAC 06369
CTGTACTACCAGCTGTCACTGCAGAAGGCTAAGGACAAGTATGCTGATGTGAAACAGCTCATAGCCTCCATCTTCCATGAACACCGGGGATGTTATGGGTACCGGCGGATCCATTGTGAGCTTCAGAAAAGAGGTCTTAAGTTCAGTGGCAAAACAGTGCGAAAACTGATGCAACAGCTCGGCCTGAAGTCTCCTGTGCGCCTGAAGAAATACCGGTCTTACCGGGGAAATATGGGACTCGCCGCAGAAAATATCCTTCAGCGGCAGTTCAAAGCGGAAGCTCCCTGTGAGAAATGGGTGACAGATATCACCTAATTCAGGGCTGGCGGACAAAAACTGTACCTGTCCCCGATACTTGATTTGTTTAACGGGGAAATCGTGGCGTGGGAAACTGCCTGCAGGCCTACAGAGGAGCTGGTGAAGCGGATGTTAAATAAGGGGCTGGAAAGCCTTGCTGAAGGGGAGAAACCGCTGCTCCACAGTGATCAAGGATGGCATTACCGGATAAAAAGTTATCAGTCCGCCCTGGCGGACAGAGGGTTAGTGCAGAGCATGTCGCGCAAGGGCAACTGCCTTGATAATGCGGTAATGGAGAACTTCTTTGGTCACCTGAAAGAAGAAATGTACTATCGCCGGGACTACAGAAATGTAGAAGAGCTGGAAAATGCCGTTAACGAATACATAACTTACTGGAATCAAAAAAGAATAAAACTCAGTCTTGGGGGACTCAGCCCGGTAGAATACCGGACTGAGTATCAAAAAGCCGGTTAACTGAAACTGTCCAGGTTTTGGGGTTCAGTTCAAACGCCTTATCCGGCCTACAAAATCGTGCTAATTCAAAATATTGCAT
>NZ_QHJN01000396.1:0-834 GCF_003947565.1 Actinomadura sp. WAC 06369
GCTGCACCACGTCCGCAGCCTCAAACCCGTGACCGCCCGCCAGCACATCGTCCAGCTCCCACTCCACGAACGGAGCCAGAGCCGCCGCACACTCCGCCAGCCGCGCCGCGAACACCGGCGACGCCTCTGCCAGCTCACGCCCCATCCCGACCCACTGACTCCCCTGCCCCGGAAACACCAGCACCGTGCGGCCCACACCACCGGGGATCACCGAGCCCGTCACCACGCCGGTGGTCGGCTGTCCGGTCGCCACCGCGGCCAAACCCGAGACCAGGCCGCTCCGGTCGCCGCCGAGCACCACCGCCCGGTGGCTCAGCGCCGCACGCGTCGTCGCCAACGACCACGCCACATCGCCCACCGGCAACTCCGGCCGCCCAACCACGTACTCGCGCAGCCGACCCGCCTGGCACGCGAGCGCATCCGCGGTGTGCCCCGACACCACCCACGCCGGAGCAACGGGTCTGAGCACCGGCGATTCCGGTTCGTCCGAGCGCGTTTCGTTTTCGACAGGCTCTGGCGCTTCTTCGAGGATGATGTGGACGTTGGTGCCGCTCACACCGAAGGCGGACACGCCCGCCCGGCGCGGCTCCTCACCCGCAGGCCATTCCACCGCGTCCCGCAACAACCGCACGTTCCCCGACGTCCAGTCCACGTGCGACGACGGCTCCTCGGCGAACAGGGTTTTGGGAAGCGTGCCCTGCTGAAGAGCCAGCACCATCTTGATCACGCCCGCGACACCCGCAGCGCACTGCGTATGACCGATGTTCGACTTCACCGACCCCAGCCACAACGGCCGATCCTCGGTGCGTCCCTCGGCCTGGCCGTAGGTCGCCA
>NZ_QHJN01000397.1:0-813 GCF_003947565.1 Actinomadura sp. WAC 06369
GGGAGGGACTGTGGCTCCATCATCTTCTTCTAAATTGACGGGGATCTCTGTTCAGTAGAAAAGATCAAAGGATCTTCTTGAGATCCTTTTTTTCTGCGCGTAATCTGCTGCCTGTAAACGAAAAAACCGCCTGGGGAGGCGGTTTGATCGAAGGTTAAGTCAGTTGGGGAACTGCTTAACCGAGGTAACTGGCTTCAGCAGAGCGCAGATACCAAATACTGTCCTTCCAGTGTAGCCGTAGTCGGGCCACTACTTCAAGAACTCTGTTGCACCATTTGCGCCATCATCGCTCTGCTAACCAAGTTACCAACTGCTGCTGCCACTGGCTCTAAGTCGTGTCTTATCGGGTTGGACTCAAGACGATAGTTACCGGATAAGGCGCAGCGGTCGGGCTGAACGGGGGGTTCGTGCACACAGCCCAGCTTGGAGCGAACGACCTACACCGAACTGAGATACCAACAGCGTGAGCTATGAGAAAGCGCCACGCTTCCCGAAGGGAGAAAGGCGGACAGGTATCCGGTAAGCGGCAGGGTCGGAACAGGAGAGCGCACGAGGGAGCGACCAGGGGGAAACGCCTGGGATCTTTATAGTCCTGTCGGGTTTCGCCACCTCTGACTTGAGCGTCGATTTTTGTGATGCTCGTCAGGGGGGCGGAGCCTATGGAAAAACGCCAGCGGCGCGGCCTTTTTCCTTGGTTTTGCCTTTTTGTTCACATGTTCTTTCCGGCCTTATCCCCTGATTCTGTGGATAACCGCATTACCGTCTTTGCGTGAGCTGATACCGCTCGCCGCAGCCGAACGACCGAGCGTAGCG
>NZ_QHJN01000398.1:0-788 GCF_003947565.1 Actinomadura sp. WAC 06369
GCCCGCTGCCCCGCCGCGCCCCGGTACGTCCGGCGCGCCTCCGCGACCGCCGCCGCGTCGACGTCCCCGGCCTTGCGCCACAGCGCCCCCGCGAGCCACCCGAACGGCCCGCCCCACTTCGGCGGCGAGCAGTCCATGTCCAGCCCGCAGAACACGTGCAGGAAGCCCCGCAGCCCGTCGTACCAGTCGTGGTTCCCCGGCACGGCGAACACCGGGCCCGGATAGTCCTTGTAGGGGCGGAAGAACCGGTCCGGGTAGTCGCCGGCCTCGCCCGCCGGGTAGATGACGTCACTCGCGATGATCATGAAGTCGGTGTCCGCGGCCGCGTTCAGCAGCGGCGGCACCACCGCGTACTGCGAGCGGTCGCCCTCTCCCGTGTCGCCCAGCAGGACGAACGAGAACTCGGGCTCCGGCCGGTGCACGGTGAACGCCGCGGGCGTCCCCCGCTCCCGCAGCGCCGCGACGCAGCGCCGCCGGATCGCGCCGGACGGGTCCCCGAACCACTTCGCGATGACGTCGTTGCGGGACCGCCACAGCACCCGGGGCCGCCGCCACGAGAAGTCCGGCACCCGCTCCGGCAGCAGCTCGCGGAACGTGCCGGGCTTCCGGCACTCCCACCCGGCCCCCGCCTCGGACGTCCGCGAGTTCCCGTCGCCCTCCGCCATGCCGTTCGGACCGGCCGATTCCTCAGCACGCACAGAAGACCTCCGGGGGGAAGGGGGGCGACCCGAGAAGTCTAATTGCGCGCCCCCCGGATCCGAAGGATCACTCACCCCCACCCCAAAGCC
>NZ_QHJN01000399.1:0-781 GCF_003947565.1 Actinomadura sp. WAC 06369
CCCCGGTCCGGCGCCGGGGGCGCGGCGGCGGGCGGACGGGTGCGCGTCATGGGTCTCTCCAGTGCGTGTGACGCCGCGGTGACGGTTCAAAAACCTGCCGGTTTACCGAGGACGCCGCGCGGGCAGAGTCAGTGAGCGGCCCAGTCGCGACCTCGGAGCCACGTGCTCGGAGCCGTGAGCCTGGGCCGCACCACTCCTCCCCTCCCGGTTCCCGCGCTCCGGCCGACTATGCGGCCCGGCCGCCCCCGACGGCGCCGGGCCGGACGCACCCGGGCCCGCGGGCGGGCGCCCGCTCAGACGGTGACGCCGTCCACGTCCCGGGCACGGCCCTCGACCAGCCGCTTGAAGCGCTGCAGGTCCCCCTTCAGCCGGCGGGTGAGCGCGCCCGCCCGGTCGCCGGTGCGCGCCGCGATCCGCTCGGGGTCGAACTCCAGCCGCACCGTCACCCGCGCCGTCGTGGCGTCCAGGCGGCGGAACGTCACGACGCCGGAGTGCAGCGGGCCGTCCGGCGACGTCCACGCGATGCGCTCCTGCGGGAGCCGCTCCACCACCGTCACGTCGAACTCCCGGACGACGCCGCCGCCGCGCGCCGCCCAGCGCGTCGTGGCCTCGTCGATCCGCCGGACCTCCCGCACCCCCGCCATGAACCGCGGGAAGGTCTCCGACCGCGTCCACTGCCGGTACGCGACGGCCACCGGCACGGTGACGTTGACCGATTCGGTGATCGTGCCCACGGCTCACCGCCCTTCTCCCCCGCCGCCCCGGTCCAGCGGCCCCCACG
>NZ_QHJN01000400.1:0-774 GCF_003947565.1 Actinomadura sp. WAC 06369
CCCAGCCGCGGTCGGTGGGGAAACCGCCCATCGCATCGGTCCCGGACGCGAGCAGGTCCCAGAACTGGTCGGGCCCGGTCACGCCGCCCGGATACCTGCAGCCCATCCCCACGATCGCGATCGGCTCATCGAGAGCCGCGGCAGTGATCTGGACGGCGGTCTCGTTCTGCGTCGCTCCGTCGCCGGCACCGACCAGTTCGCTTCGGAGGAAGTCTGCGAGTGCGGCGGCGTTCGGGTAGTCGAAGACCATGGTCGACGGGAGCTTGACCCCCACCACCTGCGACAGACGGTTGCGCAGCTCCACCGCACCGACCGAGTCGAACCCCAGCTCCTTGAACGCACGCTGCGGCAACACGTCCTCGGCGGAATCGTGCCCCAGCACCGTCGCCGCGTGATCGCGGACCAGTTCGGTCAGGACCTGCCACTGTTCCGCGGTCTGCATTCCGGCGAGGCGGCCGGCCCACTCACCGACACTCTCCTCGCCCGCATCGGCCGCGACATCCTCGGCCAGCGCTTCGTTGGCTTCGGGAATCCCGGAGAGAAATGGGCTGGGGCGGTGGAGGGTGTAGGTCGGGACGAACTGTGGCCAGTCGAACCCCGCCACCACCATCGCGGCCTCGTCCGCATCCAGCACCTGCCCCAAAGCGAGCATCCCGCGCTCGGGATCGATTCCTTCCATCCCGAAGCCGCGCAGCCGCTCACCGCCCGCGCCCGAGGCCATACCGACCCCGGCCCACAACCCCCACGCCACCGAACTCGCCACCAGACCACGAG
>NZ_QHJN01000401.1:0-774 GCF_003947565.1 Actinomadura sp. WAC 06369
GGTCGGGTCGGCGAGCGCCTGGGTGACCGTGGCCCGCAGCTCGGCGCGCGAGGCGTCCTTGTGCAGGTATCCGCGGGCACCCGCGGCGACCGCGAGCGCGACGCCGTCGAGGTCCTCGGCGACCGTGAGCATGATGATGCGGGCGCCGGGGTCCGCCGAGAGCAGCCGGCGGACGGTTTCCACGCCGCCCAGGCCGGGCATGCGCACGTCCATCAGAATCAGGTCCGAGCGGTCCGCGCCCCAGCGGCGGAGGACTTCCTCGCCGTTGGCCGCGGTGGTCACGCGCTCGACGCCGGGCACGGTCGCGACCGCGCGGCGGAGCGCCTCTCGGGCAAGCGGGGAGTCGTCGCAGCCGAGGACGGAAGTCATGACCGCCCTCCGGAGCTGCTGATGCGCGTCACCTTGAGCCTCCAGGCTTGGTCCGTATCGTCACCTGTGCGGGCCTTGCTCCCGGACACCTATGCGGATGGTCACTGCTTCAACCCCCTTCGCCCTCTCCACGATGGTCACCCGCAAGAGTTACGGGTCGGACGGACACCTTCGGCACTCAACGTGAGGGCGCGATCACATCGGCGGCGCCACTCGCCGCCTGTCCTCCATCTGGAGCTATGCCCTATTTGGCGGCTTTCCTTCCGTTTCGCCTGTGTCTGAGGCTAGATTCCCAATGAGTCATATTTACATCTACTAGGACAGTAGGTGTGGTGGCTTGGACCGTATCCGTCTCAGTACCGGCACCAACGAGGACTACCCATGGCAGATTTCTCCCGCCTCCCC
>NZ_QHJN01000402.1:0-761 GCF_003947565.1 Actinomadura sp. WAC 06369
GAGGTGGGCCGGGGCCCCGACAACGAGCCGATCGTCGCGCGTCCGGTGCCCGCCGCGCCGGTCCCGCTCGAGGACGTCCGCGGCCTGGTCGAGGACGCGCCGGTCGACCAGCGCGACGGGCACCGGACGCGCGACGATCGGCTCGTTGTCGGGGCCCCGGCCCACCTCCTCGCCCTCCAGCACCCACGGCCGGGCGCCGTGCGCCCGCGCGTTCCGCAGGTGCGAGTAGTCGTGCAGGCGCCGGGCCACCCACAGGACGGTCGACCGCTCGCCCCACCACGGCTCCACGGCCAGCGGATTCGCCGACAGCCCCGGCAGTCGCGCCCCGGTCAGCCCGTCCACGCTGTGCGGCCGGTCCCGATCGGCCTCCGGGTCGGGCGACCAGCGCACGTACAGCTCCGGCCGCGCCTCCAGGAGCTCCGCCAGCCTCTCCAGTTCCGTGACCACCTCAAGCGCCATGCACCCCCTTTTCCCCGCCGTCCCGCGTCGATTCGCGCCCCGCCCGCGGGAAGGCGGGATCCGGTGTGAGGCCGACTCTGCCGGGTAGAGGGGGCGGAGCACCGCATCCCCCCGCATGCCGCACTTGTGCGCTAAGGAGACATTTTGATCACGTCGGCGCCCCTCGACCGCCGAACGCAACGGCACCGTCCCGGCACTCCGCAGGAGCACGCCTCGGGCACCGAACTCCCGGCCCCCTCCCCCGCCCCCGCCCCCGAACACGCCGCGGCGCCCGCGGACCCGGCCGCCGCGGCGTGTTCGGG
>NZ_QHJN01000403.1:0-752 GCF_003947565.1 Actinomadura sp. WAC 06369
GGGCGGGAGGACGAGGACGTGCTGTGGGATCCGGATCGGATCGATGACGATGTGCTGGCGTTGATGTTCATGTCGTGCCATCCGGTGCTGTCGCGGGAGGCGCGGGTGGCGTTGACGCTGCGGGTGGTCGGGGGGTTGACGAGCGACGAGATCGCGCGCGGGTTCCTGGTGCCGACGGCGACGGTGCAGGCGCGGATCACGCGGGCGAAGAAGACGCTGGCGGCGGCGCGGGTGCGGTTCGCGGTGCCGTCGGCGGGGGAGCGGGTGGAGCGGCTGGGTTCGGTGCTCAGTGTGATCTATCTGATCTTCACGGAGGGGTCGTCGGCGAGTTCGGGGGGTGAGGTGATCCGGTTCGATCTGGCGGGTGAGGCGCAGCGGTTGGCGCGGGTGATGTCGCGGTTGGTGCCGGAGGAGCCGGAGGTGCACGGGTTGCTGGCGTTGCTGGAGTTGACGGCGGCGCGTTTTCCGGCGCGGGTGGGTCCGGACGGTGAGCCGGTGCTGTTGGAGCGGCAGGATCGGCGGCGGTGGGATCGTGCGGCGATCGGGCGTGGTCGGGCGGCGTTGGTGCGGGCGGAGCGTGCGGGGCGCGGGTTGGGGGCTTACGGGTTGCAGGCGGCGATCGCGGAGTGTCATGCGGTGGCGGGGTCGGTGGAGGAGACCGATTGGGAGCGGATCGTGGTGTTATACGAGGCGTTGGGGCGGTTGGCGCCGTCGCCGGTGGTGGAGCTGAACCGGGCGGTGGCGGTGTCGAT
>NZ_QHJN01000042.1:0-51475 GCF_003947565.1 Actinomadura sp. WAC 06369
GCCACAACCAGTGAGTGCACACGAGCGCCTCCCGCCGGAGCCGACAGATCCCGTTAAGGACCCGAAGGTCAGTCAGGCGGTGGGTCAGACCCCGGTGGGAGGCGCTCACCTACATCATCACTGTCAGTCGGTGTGGCGGTCGAGGAACTCGTAGACGTCGCGGTCGTCCACGCCGGGGAAGGCGCCGGGCGGGAGGACGGACAGGACGTGCGAGTGCGCGCGGGCGGACGGCCAGGCCATGCCCTCCCACCGGTCGGCGAGGGCCTTGGGCGGGCGCTGGCAGCAGTCGCCGTCCGGGCAGGCCGACTTGACCCGGCGGGTCGTCTCCCGGCCGCGGAACCAGCGGGAGTCCTCGAAGCGGACGCCGAGCGTGATCGCGAAGTCGCGCTCGTGGCTGGGGTCGATGTGCGACAGGCACCAGTACGTCCCGTTCGGGGTGTCGGTGTACTGGTAGTAGACGGAGAAGCGGTCCTCGGCGCCGAACACGTGGCGGCCCGCCCACTGGCGGCACATCCGCTGGCCCTCGATCGCGCCGTCCTCGTCCTGCGGGAACTCCAGCCCGTCGTTGGCGTACGCCTTGTAGATCGTGCCGCTCTCGTCGTTCTTGGTGAAGTGCAGCTGGAGGCCCAGGTGGTGGGTCGCGATGTTGGTGAAGCGGTGCGCGGCCATCTCGTAGGAGACGGAGAAGACGTCGGCGAGGTCCTCGACGGAGAGCTCCCGGGCGGCCTTGGCCTCCTGCAGGAACGGGACGACGCTGCGCTCGGGCATCAGGATCGCGGCGCCGAAGTAGTTGGCCTCGACGCGCTGCCGCAGGAAGTCGGCGAAGTCGCGGGGCTGGTCGTGGTCGAGGGCGATGTGTCCGAGGGTCTGCAGCAGGATCGTCCGGGGGGTGTGCATGCCGAGCTGCTCGCGCTCGAGGTAGATGCGGCGGTGGCGCAGGTCGGTGACGGACCGGACCGAGCGCGGCAGGTCCTGCACGTACTGCAGGCTGAAGCCGAAGTGCCCGACCAGCGACATGAGGGTGCCCTGCGAGACGGCGCGGCCCCGGTACCCGACGGCGTCGAGCGTCTGCGCGGCGATCTTCTCGATGCCGGGGAAGTGGTTGCCCCGCTCGTGCATCTGGCGGCGCAGCTCCGCGTTGGCCTTGCGGGCCTCCTCCGGGCTCGCGGTGGGCTTGGTGCGGCTGCGCTTCAGCTCCCCGTAGAGGGCGAGGATGTGCTCGATGACCTCGTTCGGCATGCGCTTGCCGACCTTGAGGTGCGACAGGCCGAGCGTCCGGTAGAGGGGGTCGCGCTGCGCCTCCTCCAGGGCGATCTCGAGCTGGGCGCGGCGGCTCGGCGGCTGGCGGCGCAGGAGCTCCTCGACGGGGCATTCCAGCGCGGCGGCGAGCGCCTGAAGCAGCGACAGCTTGGGCTCGCGCCGCCCGTTCTCCAGCAGGGAGAGCTGGGAGGGGGCGCGTCCGACGCGCTCGCCGAGGTCGGCGAGGGTCATGCCGCGGGCGCGCCGCAGGTGGCGGAGCCGCTGCCCGAAGGTGACGAGGTCTACGTCGCTCGTCAAGTTGAGGGGTTCTTCTGGCTGCAAGGTCGTCACGGCTTCATATTAGCGGAAATTTCGCAGTTCTTCTGTTACTCACGAGTTCATTAAGCCCGGCGAACCGGGGCATAGTCGTCTCCAAGCACCCAGGGGACGACACGGAAGGGCAGAACAATGAGCGACAGTCGCCTCAAGGGCGCAGCCGAGGAGCTGCGGCGTCAGTGGGAGACCGACGCCCGCTGGAAGGGCGTCGAGCGGACCTACACGGCCGAGGACGTCGTCCGAATCCGCGGGTCGGTCCAGGAGGAGCACACGCTCGCGCGCCTCGGCGCGGAGCGCCTGTGGAAGCTGCTGCACGAGGAGGACTACGTCCACTCGCTCGGCGCGCTCACCGGCATGCAGGCCGTCCAGCAGGTGAAGGCCGGCCTGAAGGCCATCTACCTGTCCGGCTGGCAGGTCGCGGCGGACGCCAACCTGGCGGGCCAGACCTACCCGGACCAGAGCATCTACCCGGCGAACTCGGTTCCGGCCGTCGTGCGCCGCATCAACAACGCGCTGCTGCGCGCCGACCAGGTCCAGTGGGCCGAGGGCGAGGGCGACACCCACTACCTCGCCCCGATCGTGGCCGACGCCGAGGCCGGCTTCGGCGGCGTCCTGAACGCCTTCGAGCTGATGAAGGGCATGATCGCCGCGGGCGCCGCGGGCGTGCACTGGGAGGACCAGCTCGCCTCCGAGAAGAAGTGCGGCCACCTCGGCGGCAAGGTCCTCATCCCGACCTCGCAGCACATCAAGACCCTGAACACGGCCCGTCTCGCGGCCGACATCTCCAACGTTCCCTCGCTGATCATCGCGCGGACCGACGCCGAGGCCGCGACCCTGATCACGACGGACGTGGACGAGCGCGACCGCGAGTTCATCACCGGCGAGCGCACCGCCGAGGGCTTCTACCGGGTCCGCAACGGCATCGAGCCCTGCATCGCCCGCGCCAAGGCTTACGCGCCGTACTCCGACCTCATCTGGATGGAGACCGGCACCCCGGACCTGGAGCAGGCCCGCAAGTTCGCCGAGGCGGTCAAGGCCGAGTACCCGGACCAGATGCTCGCCTACAACTGCTCGCCCTCCTTCAACTGGAAGGCGCACCTGGACGACTCCACCATCGCCAAGTTCCAGCGCGAGCTCGGCCACATGGGGTTCAAGTTCCAGTTCATCACCCTGGCGGGCTTCCACGCGCTCAACTACGGCATGTTCGACCTGGCGCACGGCTACGCCCGCGAGGGCATGACGGCCTACGTCGACCTGCAGGAGCGCGAGTTCGCCGCGACGGAGAAGGGCTTCTCCGCGGTCAAGCACCAGCGCGAGGCCGGCACCGGCTACTTCGACATGGTCAGCACCGCGATCGCGCCGGACTCGTCGACCACCGCCCTGAAGGGCTCCACGGAAGAGGGCCAGTTCCACTGATCCTCGCCGGCTGAACCTTCCTCCCCCACGGAAGGCCCCCGCGTCCCTACACCCGCGGGGGCCTTTCCGTGTCCCGGGACATTCTCGACGGCACCACGGGCCGGGCCGCGTACGCGGCCCGGCCGTCCCCGGACCCGGCGCGCCGCCCGTTCCGGCCCGTCCTCGCGAAACCTGTGGCCCCGGCGTTTCGCGACCTCTAGGCTCTCGGCAAGTGGGCGTTCTCCCCTGGGTCTGCTTGTACGGCTACCGCCGTCACACCGCGTATCCGCTCGCATCCGCAGCGGAAGCGGTCACCAACACGGTCTTCGGCTTCATCCGCGCGTACGTCCTGCTGGCGCTGTGGGACGCGCGGCCGGGCCTCGGCGGCTACGACGCGGCCGACGCCGTCACCTTCTGCTTCCTCACCCAGGCGCTCATCGGCCCCGTCCAGATCTTCGGCGGGATGGAGTTGAGCCGGCGGATCCGGGACGGCGACGTGGCGATCGACCTGCACCGTCCGGTGGGCCTCCAGGCGTGGTGGCTCGCGGACGACCTGGGCCGCGCGGCGGCCGCGCTCCTCCTGCGCGGCGGGCCGCCGCTGCTGGCGGGGGCGCTGGTGTTCCCGTTCCGGTGGCCGGGCCCGGCCGCGTCGGCGGCGTTCGCGGTGTCGCTCGTCCTGGCGTTCCTCGTCGGGTTCGCGCTGCGCTACCTGGTGGCGCTGGGGACGTTCTGGCTGCACGACGACCGCGGGCTGAGCACGGTCGCGGTGGTGATGTCGCTGTTCTTCTCCGGGATGATCCTGCCGCTGGTGGCGTTCCCCGGCGCGTTCGGCGACGTCGCGGCGGCGATGCCGTGGTCGGCGCTGATCCAGGTGCCGGCCGACGTGTGGCTGGGCCGCGGCCTCGGCGCGGACGTCCCGGCCGCGCTGGCGTTCCAGGCGGGCTGGGCTGCGCTGCTGCTCGCGGGCGGGGCGCTGCTCACCCGGGCGGCGCGGCGGAAGCTGGTGGTGCACGGTGGCTGATCCGGTGACGCGCGAGGCGCGCATGTACGCGCTGCTGGCGTGGACGTGGGTCCGGGCCGCGGCGCAGTACCCGGTGTCGCTCGTCCTGATGGTGGTCGCGACGGCGGCCATCACCGGGCTGGACGCGCTCGCGATCGTGCTGCTGTTCGCGCACGCCGAGAGCATCGCGGGGTTCCGCGCGGAGGAGGTCCTGTTCCTGTACGGGACGTCCGCGCTGGCGTTCGCGCTGTCGGACTGCGTCCTCGGCACCGCCGACCGGCTCGGCGAGCACGTGCGGAACGGGACGCTGGACGCGATGCTCGTGCGTCCCGTGAGCCCGCTGGTGCAGGTCGCGACCGAGGAGTTCGCGCCCCGCCGCGTCGGCAAGCTCGTCCCGGCCCTGCTCGTCCTGGCGTTCGCGCTGCCGCGGCTGGAGGCGGACTGGACGCCCGGCCGCGCGGCGATGGTCCCGCTGATGATCGCGGCAGGCGCGGCGATCTTCGCGGGACTGTGGGTGGTCGTGGGGGCGGCGCAGTTCTTCCTCGTCGAGAGCCACGGGGCCACCAAGGCGATCACCTACGGGGGCGCGTTCCTGACGCAGTACCCGCCGACGATGTTCGCCCGCGACCTCGTGCGCGGGGCGACGTTCGTCGTGCCGCTCGCGTTCGTGAACTGGCAGCCCGCGCTGTACGTCCTGGACCGCCCCGATCCGCTGGGGCTGCCGGACGCGGCGCGGTTCGCGTCGCCCGCCGTCGCCCTCGCGGTGTGCGCGGCGGCGGCGCTCGCGTGGCGGGCGGGGCTGCGGCGCTACCGGTCGACGGGCAGCTAGGCGCCGGGGGGCCGGGCCCGCCGAGCGGAACGAACGAACGGAACGACCGGGCGAGACGACGGAGGGAGCAACGGGATGGGCGGGGACGAAGAGGGCGACGCGATGATCGTCGCCGAGCGGGTCGGCAAGGCGTTCACGGTGCGCGCGCGGCGCGACGGCCGCCGCCGGCGCGTCCGCACGGCGGTGCGGGCGGTGGACGACGTGTCGTTCACCGTCGGGCGGGGCGAGTTCGTCGGGTACCTCGGCCCGAACGGCGCGGGGAAGTCCACGACGATCAAGATGCTGACGGGCATCCTGACGGCCTCGTCCGGGACGCTGCGCGTGTGCGGGCTGGACCCGTCGCGGCGGCGCACGGCCCTCGCCCGCCGGATCGGGGTGGTGTTCGGGCAGCGCACCACCCTGTGGTGGGACCTGCCGCTGCGCGACAGCCTGGCGCTCGTCCGGAGGCTCTACGGGGTCGAGCCGGAAGCCCACCGGACCCGGCTCGCGGAGCTGACGGGGCTGCTGGAGCTCGGCCCGTTCCTCGACACGCCGGTGCGGCAGCTCAGCCTGGGCCAGCGGATGCGGGGCGACCTGGCCGCGGCGCTGCTGCACGATCCGGAACTGCTCGTCCTGGACGAGCCGACGATCGGCCTCGACGTCGTCAGCAAGACCACCGTCCGGGAGTTCCTGGCCCGGACGAACGCCGAGCGCGGCACCACGGTCCTGCTGACCACGCACGACCTCGGCGACATCGAGCGGCTCTGCCGCCGCGTCATGATCATCGACCGGGGGCGGCTGGCGTTCGACGGCGGTCTCGGCGAGCTGCGCCGGACCGTGGACGCCGACCGGATGCTGGTCGTCGAGCTGGCCCGGCCCGGCCCGCCGATCACGGTGGACGGCGCCGGGCCCGAGCGGGTCGCGGCCGAGCGGACCGAAGGTCCCCGGCAGTGGCTGCGGCTGCCCCGGTCGGCCAACGCGGCGGCGGTCGTCGCCGCGATCGCGCACGACCACGACGTCCGCGACATCGCGCTGCGGGAGGCCGGCATCGAGGACGTCCTGGCGGGCCTGTACCGGGGGGAGCACGCCTACGGCGCTCCGGGGGCCGCGGAGCCCGGGGCGTCCGGCGCCGTCGGATCCGCCGAGGCGCTCGCCGCCGAGTGACCCGCGCCCGGTCCCCACCGGGTTCGTACATCCGTCGAAACCAACGCCCCCTGAAACGCGGACGGGCCTTCGGGCAAGTACTAGCGGGAGACGCGGCGTGTCCGCCCGCGCATGGAGCGGACGGTCGCGGGAACGGAAACAGACCGGAATCCGCCAAGATCGTCGGCGCGGACAACTTCGGGCCCCGCACCCGCGTCTCTGAAGCATCGCGGAAGCGGCCCGGTGCCGACCCGGCACCGGAGGTACGCACGGATCGGGGACAAGGGATGACCGAGGTGAGGGACCGCGTGGCCGGACCGGGGACCGGGGACGGCCGCGGCGCGGCCGGGGGCCGGAGACCGGGCGCGTGGACACGGGTCACGCGGGCCGTGGACGGGCTCGTCGACGCGGCGGTGCTCGCGTTCGCGGCGTGGACCGTCGTCTACCACGTGTGCCTGGCGCTCCAGCCGCCGACCTGGGCGATGCTGGCGTGCTGGGCGACGGTGTCGGCGGCCGGGACCGCCGTGTGGTTCCGCCTCCCGGCGGGACGCCCGCTGTGGGACGACCGCGTCGCGGCGGCGGCCGTGCACCGGGTCCTGGCGGGCGTCGCCGTCGCGGCCGCGGTGGCGGCGGGGACGAGCGCGGGCCTGCACGGGGAGGGCGTCCCGTGGTGGTGCACGTGGGCGGCGGGCGCGGTCAGCGTCGCGGCGACCGCGGCGGCGCTGCTGCGCCGCCCCGCCGAGCGGGCCGAGGGCGCGGACGGGGACGGCGGCGGGCGGCCCCGCGGGGACGGGGCACGCGGCGAAGCCGGGGACCGCGGCGATGAGGAGGCCGCCCGGTGGGGCACGCCGCTCGCGCTGCTCACCGGGGCCGGGCTCGCGGTCGCGTCGCTGTTCGTCCTCAACTCCGACGGGGACGACGCCTACTTCGTGTCCCGGTCGGTGGCGACGGCCGAGACGGGCCGCATCCCCATGAACGACGTCATCTTCACCCGGGGTGCCACCGACCCGATCGCCGGGGAGCCCCCGGTGTCGTCGATCGAGGTGTTCGCGGGAGCGCTCGCACGGATCCTCGGCGTGCCCGGCGCGTCGTTCGTCTGGTACGTGCTGCTGCCGGCGGTCACGTTCCTGGCGGTCTGGGCGCTGTGGCGCCTCGTGCGGGCATGGGCGCCGCGCCGCGCCGCGCTCTGCCTCGCCGTCGGCGTCGTCTACCTGCTGTGGACGGGCCTGAGCCCGGCGTCGCTCGGCTCGTTCCACCTGCTGCGGATGTGGCAGGGCAAGGCGGTGCTGGTGTCGCTGCTCGTCCCGCTGCTGTTCGCCTATCTGACGCACTGGGCGGAGCGGCGCACCCGGCGCGACCTCGTGCTGCTGGGCGCCGCCGGCGTCGCGGCGGTGGGGCTGACCTCGACGGCCGCGTTCGTGGTGTCGCTGGTCGTGCTCGCGGCGGCCGCGCCGCTCGTCGTCGCCGGACGGGTCCGGACGGGCCTGGCGGCGTGCGCGGCGATGGCGTACCCGGTCGCGGCCGGCCTCGCGGTCATCCTGCTGTACGACAGCGTGTCGGTGCACGGCACCGTCCACGACGCCCCGGCCAGTTACCGGGCCGTCCTGCTGTACGCCGCCCTGGGGGTGCTGGCCGGGTGCGCGCTGTGGCTCGGGCCGTGGACGGTCCGGCCCGGCGTGCCCGCGCTGATCTGCGGGGGCGCCGCCGCGCTGCTGACGCTGCTGATCCTGCCGGGGGTGCTGGCGCTCGCCGCCGACGTCACCGGCGCCGGGCAGGTGCTGTGGCGGACGATGTGGCTGGTGCCCGCGCCCGCGCTGATCGGCCTGCTCGCCGCCGTGCGGCTCCCCGGCGCGGTGCGCCCGCGGATCTCCGGCCGGGGCGCGCGGGCCGCCGCGGCCGGCGCGCCCGCGGCCGTCCTGGCCGCCGCGATCGTCGTGGGCGGAACCCCGGTCTGGGCGGAGTCGAACGGGTCGGTGCTCGCGGACCGGCCGTCCTGGAAGGCGTACCCGGCCCATCTGGGGACGGCGCGCGAGGTCGTCGAGGCGGCCGGGCCGGGCGGGATCGTGCTGATGCCGGGCCGCTACATGCGGCTCGTCCCACTGCTGACCACCGAGACGCACGCGGTGAACCCGAACTCGCACTACCTGTCGATGCTGCCCGCGCCGGAACGGGCGATCCACGACCGGGAGCTGCTGTCGGCGGCCGTCCGGTCGGCGCGGAGCGAGAAGCCCGCCCCGGCGGAGGTCGCGGGGGCGCTGCGGCGCCTGGACGTCCGGGTGGCGTGCGCGTACCGGCGGGACGGGCGCGGCCTGCACCTCCTGCAAGCCGCCGGGTACGGCGGCGCGCGGCGCATCGGCTCGCTTGCGTGCGTTTTCCCAGGTGGCGGCCGGTAGTAAGGGCCGACCACCTGCTTCGCCCGTTTGACCGCCCTTTACCCGGGCATCGGCGTGTCGTTCGATCCGACGCACGTTGGAGGATGACATGTCGACCGTGGTGATGGTCGTCATCGCCGTGATCATCGTCGCCGCCGCGGTCGCCGCGGTCGCGTTCCTGGGCCGGACCCGGGCGCGCACCCGGCGGCTGCGGCGGCGCTTCGGCCCCGAGTACGACCGGGCCGTGCAGCGCCACGGCGGCCGGGCGGCCGCCGAGGAGGACCTGCTCGGCCGCGAGCGCAAGCACCGCGAGCTGGAGCTGCGCGAGCTCGAGCCGCAGCGCCGCGAGGAGTTCCGCGCGCGGTGGGTCGGCGTCCAGGAGCGGTTCGTGGACGCGCCCGTCCAGGCCGTCGAGGAGGCCGACGATCTCGTCCGGGTGGTGATGGGCGAGCGCGGCTACCCGACGCGCGGTTTCGAGGACCAGATCGCCCACCTGTCGGTGGAGCACGCCCGGACGCTGGACCACTACCGCAGCGCGCACACCATCGGCGGGAAGGCCGCGGCAGGCGAGGCGTCGACCGAGGAGCTGCGCCAGGCGATGGTGCACTACCGCGCCCTGTTCGAGGACCTGCTGAGGGCGCCCGGCGAGGACCGCCGTGCCGCCCCCGCGGCGCCCGCCGGGGAGGCGGTCGCGGAACCGGCCGCCGGTCCTGCCCGAGACGCGAGGAGGTGACCCGATGGTGCACAGGCGATCCGACGCTCCGGCCCCGGGCGGGCCGGTCACCGAGGACGAGCGCGCCCGCGCCGCCGGCACGGCCGATCCGGGCGTGGCGGGCGACACGCACGTCGCGGGCCCGCGTTCCACCCCGGCCCGGCCGGCCGAGGCCGCACGGCCCGCGCCGCCCCGGCCCGCCGGCGCGCCCCGCGACGGCGGGACCGCCGCCGGCCCGGACACCAGGCCCGATGCCCGGCCCGGAACCGCGCCGGACGCGTCACCAGGCCGATCCCCCGGCGGCACGCCCGGGCCCGGCGGCACACCCGCCGGATCTCCCGGCGGCGCGCCCGGCCGCACACCCGGCCAATCCCCCGGCGGGGCGCCCGGCCGGTCCACCGGCGGCACCCCCAGCGGGTCTCCCGGCGGGGCGCCCGGCCGGTCGCCCGGCGACGCGCCCGGCCGATCCCCCGCCGGCACCACCGGCGGGACGCACGGTCGGTTCGCCGGCGGGGCGGCCGAGGCGGGGGCGGACGCGGGGCGCGGCCTCGAGAAGTCCGGCGGGCCGGAGGGGGCCGCGGGGGCGCCCGCGCCCGACCGGCTGCTGGAGCCGGCGGAGGCCGACCGGCTCCGCGCCCGCTTCCGGGAGCTCCAGGCGGCGTTCGTCGACGACCCGCGCACGGCCGTCCGGGACGCGGACGGCCTCGTGACCGAGGCCGCCGACGCTCTCGCCCGCGCGCTGGCCGGCCGCCGCGAGGCCCTCGCCGGCGGCCTCGGCACAGGCACGGGTCCGGACGCGGACGCCGGCGGGCCCGACACCGAGCGGCTGCGGCTCGCCCTGCGCGCCTACCGCGACCTTCTCGACCGCGTCGCCGGGCTCTGACCGCCCCCCGCACCGGCGGGCGCCCCGTGCTCCCACGGGGCGCCCGCCGCTTTCGGTCCGCGAGGCGCCTCGTCAAAGCACCGCCCCACGGTGAATACTGAATCCCGTTCGGTTAGCCCCGGGAGTGGAGGATCAACGGTGTCCGACGAGTTCTCGATGACCATCGACGGCCGGGCGGTGGACGCGCCCGCCACCTTCGGCGTGATCGACCCCGCCACGGGCGAGGTGGCGGAGCAGGCCCCCGACGCGTCCCGGGAGCAGCTGGACGCGGCGATGGACTCGGCGCGGGCCGCGTACGCCGAGTGGCGCCGGGACGAGTCCGTCCGGCGGGAGGCGCTGCGGGCCGCCGCCGACCTGATGTTCGCCAAGTCCGAGGAGATCGGCCGCGTCATCACGCTGGAGCAGGGCAAGCCGCTCGCCGACGCGACGATGGAGGTCGTCGGGGCGGGCGTCTGGCTCAAGTACTTCGCGGACCTGGAACTGCCCGTCGAGGTGATCCAGGACGACGACAACGCGCGCGTCGAGGTGCTGCGGCGGCCGATGGGCGTGGTCGCGGCGATCACCCCGTGGAACTTCCCGCTGCTGCTGGCGACCTGGAAGATCGCGCCCGCGCTGCTGGCGGGCAACACGATGGTCCTCAAGCCGTCGCCGTTCACCCCGCTGTCCAGCCTGAAGCTCGGCGCGGCGCTGCGCGACGTCCTGCCGCCCGGCGTGCTCAACGTGGTGACCGGCGGCGACGAGCTGGGCGCCTGGATGACCGCGCACGACGTCCCCCGCAAGATCAGCTTCACCGGCAGCGTCGCCACCGGCAAGCGGGTCGCCGCGGCGGCCGCGCCCGACCTCAAGCGGGTGACGCTGGAGCTGGGCGGCAACGACCCGGCGATCCTGCTGGACGACGCCGACCCGGCCGCGGTCGCCGACCGGCTGTTCGGCGGCGCCTTCCAGAACAACGGCCAGGTCTGCTCGGCGATCAAGCGGGTGTACGCGCCGGACGCGCTGTACGACGACGTCGTGGACGCCCTCGCCGAGCGCGCGAAGGCCGCCAAGGTGGGACCCGGCACGCAGGAGGGCGTCCAGTACGGGCCCATCAACAACAAGCCGCAGTTCGAGCGGGTCGGGGAGCTGGTCGCCGACGCCATCGCCGGGGGCGCCCGCGCCGCGGCGGGCGGCGCGCCGATCGACGGGCCGGGCTACTTCTTCCAGCCGACGATCCTCGCCGACGTCTCCGACGGCACCAGGATCGTGGACGAGGAGCAGTTCGGCCCCGCGCTGCCGGTGATCCGCTACAGCGACCTGGACGAGGCGGTCGACCGCGCCAACGGCACGCACTTCGGCCTGTCCGGCTCGGTGTGGAGCGCCGACGCCGACCGCGCCGCCGAGGTCGCGGGACGCCTGGAGTGCGGCACCGCCTGGGTCAACACCCACCTCGCGCTCGCGCCGAACCAGCCGTTCGGCGGGTTCAAGTGGAGCGGCCTCGGCGTCGAGAACGGGACGTGGGGCCTCCAGGCGTTCACCGAGCTCCAGGTGGTGCACCGCTCGAAGCTCTGACCGGCCGACCCGCCGCCGCCCGCCGCCGCGCCGCGGGCGGCGGCGCCGGGCGGACGGGGTGCGGGCCCGGTCCGCGCCGCTTGCGCGGAAGGTCACGACTTCGAGTCCGGAAAGTGATATGTCCGCTACTGGCGGTCCGGGGGCCGGCCACCGACACTTGATCAACGGGGGCCGAGCAGCACAGCCGACCGCGGAGGACGAATGCACACGTGGGACGTCATGCGCCAGGACGACAACGGCAACCGGGTCCACATGGCGGCGCACGACTCCCGGATCTCCGCGCTCGCCCACGTGCTGGCGATGGAAAGCGGCGTCCGGCACAAGCAGACGTACTGGGTCGACGGCCCGGCGAGCCCGGTCGTCCGGACGAACCGGGACCTGTACCTGGTGTTCCTGCACCTCGGGCAGGAGGCGCGGGCGGCGTCCTGGTCGCTGTCGGCGTTCCTGCGCGCCCTGTGGAAGGTGAGCGTCCCGCTCCGCGACCGGACGGACCTGGAGCCCGACGACGTCGCGGCGATGTTCTCCGCCGCCGCGACCGTGCCGCCCGCCCCGTTCGACCCCGCGTGGAGCGCCCGGGACCTCGCGCTCCCGGGTCCCGAGCCCGGCGGGTACGCCGACTGGGAACGGGTCGTCCTCTCGCAGGTCGCCGACCTGGAGGACTTCCTCGCCGCCCCGCCCGGCCCGCGGGCCCGGTTCGGCGTGGACGCGCCTCGCCCGCCGGGTTCCGGGGCCCGCGCGACGCCCGCCCGCTGGTACAACTTCGACCCGGCGACCTACCTGGAGTGCGCGGTCGCCGGGAGCCTCGGCGGCTGGGACGCCGCGGACGGGGCGCGGGTGCCGCTGCCGGCCGCGCCCGGCGCCCCGGCCGTCCGGTCCTACGTCCGGGAGATCCGCGCGATGAGCTGGGCCGAGCTGGCCCGGATCGCCGTGTGCGGGCAGGTGTACGAGTAGCGCCCCGGTCCGGCGGGCCGCGCGGCCGGGGACCGTCGGTCCCGGGTGGTAGTAGTGGAGGCATGAGCGAGAGGCCGGTCGCGATCTCCGACCGGGGCGGCTGGTGCCTGGCCGCGGGGCGCCCGCACCCGGCCCTCCGCCCGTTCCTGCGCTCCTACGCGGGCTACTGGGAGACGGAGGCCCTCCCCTCCCGGATGCGCACCCTGCCGACCCGCACCGTCGTCGTGATCATCAATCTGGGCCCCCCGATGTTCCTGCGGACCCCCGACCCGTCCGGTGGGAACCGCGACTTCGGCTCGTTCGCCGCGGGGATGTACGACGGCCCCGGCCTGTACGAGCACCCGGGCGGGCAGCTCGGCGTCCAGCTCGACCTCACGCCGCTCGGCGCCTACACGCTGCTCGGCGTGCCGATGGCGCGGCTGGCCAACTCGGCCGCCGACCTGCCCGACCTGCTCGGCCCGAGCGCCGCCGCCCTCACCGGCCGGCTCGCCGGGACGCCCGGCTGGGGCGACCGGTTCGACCTGCTCGACGCCTACCTGCTGCGCCGCCTCGAGACCGGGCCCGTCCCCGATCCGGAGGTGCGGCGCGCGTGGGACCTGCTCCTGCGCAGCGGCGGCACCGCCGGCGTCGCCGAACTCGCCGCCGACGTCGGCTGGAGCCGCAAGCACCTGACGCACCGGTTCCGCGAGCAGGCCGGGCTCCCGCCCAAGGTCATGGGCCGGGTGCTGCGGTTCGAGCGCGCCGTCGGGATGCTGGCGCGCGGCGGCGACCTGGCCGCCACCGCGTCCGCCTGCGGCTACTACGACCAGGCGCACCTCAACCGCGAGTTCCGGACGCTCGCCGGCTGCACCCCGACCACCCTCCGCGCCGAGGGCGCCGAACCGCAACTCCTCACAAGCGGCGACGCCCCCAGCCCACCTTGACGCCACCGGGCGCGAACCGAGCCCCGCCGCGCACGAACCGAACTCCACCACCGCGCCGCTCTCGGCGCGTTCGCCGCGCCGCGGGCGCCGGGCGTGCCTTGCGCCGCGGTTTCGGGGCTCCTCAGCCGCCGGTTCCGTGCTCGGCGGCGATTGCCTCGAACACGGCCATGTCGGCGTCCCACCGCGTTCCGGGCCTGGGCCAGTGCAGCACGATGTCGGTGACGCCGAGTTCGGCGTACCGCCCCGCCAGGTCGGCGAACGCCTGCGGCGACTCCAGCCACGGCTCGTCGGTGAATCCCGTCAGCAGGACGCGGTCGCGCGCCTCCCGCCCTTCCGCCTCGCACGCGGCGCCCAGCGCGTCCAGCCGGGACCGGACGACCTCGTCCGGCGCGCGGCCCGGGGCGACGGCGGTGGTGACCCATCCGGCGCCGTGCCGGGCCGCCACGCGCATCCCGCGCGGCCCGTCCGCCGCGATCAGGAACGGGACGCGCGGCCGCTGCACGCATCCGGGCTCCGTCACGACCTCGCGGGACGAGTAGTACTCGCCCTCGACGGTGGTCTCGGGTCCGCGCAGGAGCCGGTCCAGCAGCCCGACCCATTCGGCGAACCGGGCGGCGCGTTCGGCGCGCGTCCACTCGGGGCCGCCGAGGACGCCCGCGTCCGACGTCCGGTTCGTCCCGCCCGACCCGATCCCGACGGTGAGCCGCCCGCCGCTCACGTGGTCGATCGTCTTGATCGCGTGTGCGGTGGGCACCGGGTGGCGGAAGTTCGGCGACGTCACCATCGTCCCGAGGCGCACCCGGGACGTCACGGCGGCCGCGGCGGCGAGCGTGGTGTAGGCGTCGTACCAGGGCGTCGCGCCGCGCCAGGCGAGGTGGTCGTACACCCAGGCGTGGTGGAACCCCAGTTCCTCGGCGCGCCGCCACGTCTCCCCCGCCTCCGGCCAGGACCGCATGGGCCACACCACCGTGCCGATCCGAGGTCCGCTCACCGGCTCTCCTTCCGTTCGCCGCGGGCGCCCCGCCGCGGAGCGCCGCACCCATGAGATCACGAACCGGCACCCCGCCCGTCCGGCGGCGGACCGGCCCGGGTCGGCGGGCGCGGGTCAGCGGGCGCGGGCGTCGGCCAGCCAGCGGCGCAGCGCCCACCACAGGTGCGCGGTCCGGGCGACCGCCGCGCCGTCGGACGGGTCGAGCAGCGGGCGTCCCGTCAGCTCCTGCAGCCGCCGCACCCGGTACTTGACCGTGTTGCCGTGGACGTGCAGCGACGCGGCCGTCGGTTCGATGCGGCCGCCGTGGTCGAGGTAGGCGAGGGCGGTCTCGGCGAGCCCCCGGTGGAACGGGTCGCCGGGGTCCAGCCCGTGCAGGAGCGCGGTCGCCAGCAGCCCGCCCAGCTCGGGTTCGGCGTCGGTGACCGTGGCGAGGGCCAGGTCGGCGAGGTCGCGCAGCCCGGTCAGGCCCGCGGCGGCGCCCGCCCGCAGCGCCCGGCGTCCGAGCGCGTACAGCGGCGCGACGCCGCCGGGACGGGCGGGCGGCGCGGCCACCAGCAGCGGCCCGGCGGGCGGCGGGTCGGGCAGCCGGGCGACGAGGGCGGCGAAGCGGCCGTCGACGAGCCCGCACAGGCCCGGCCCGGCCGCCGTCAGGCGGGCCTCCAGCCGCGCCGCGACCGCCGGGTCGCTGACGTCGGACACGACGCAGTGGTAGGCGGCGCGGGCGTCCAGCGGGGCGGGCACGGCGACCGGTTCGCCGTGCAGCAGCTGCCGGAGCGTCTGCAGGGTGCTCTCCCGGGCGGTGCGGGCCGCCTCCAGCTCGGCCACCCGGTGCGCGTGCACCATCCGGTGAACGAGCGCGGTGGTGATTTCGTCGATGCGGCTGACCCCGTCGAGGAGCTGCGCGTCGGGGACGCCGAGGCGGCGGCCGTCGGCGATGAGCGTCCGGACGAGGTGGGCGCGGCCCGCCTGGAAGCCGTCCAGGAACGCGGCGACCGGCACCCCCTGGCGGGCGCGGTCGGAGCCGAGCCGCTCCGCCGCCGCGAGCACCTCCGGCCCCGGACCGCCCTCCTCGAGCGCGGCGAGGACGCCCCGGACGAGCGCGGCGGTGTGCCGCCGCGTCTCCTCCTCCGGCAGCGCCGCGACGAGCTCCGAACGGGTGCGGGCGGCGCGGACCGTCGCGTCCAGCACCGCCGGGTCCGCGCTGCGCTCGACCAGCAGCCGCAGGAACCGGTCGCCCTCTCGTGGCTCCATGCCGCCATTGTGCGGCCTCGTTGTCCCCGCCGGACAACCGGGCGCACCGGGGTTGGGCGGCGCGGATCTAGCCGGACGGCGGCCGGGTGGTGTTCGGTGGAGGCAGCCGAGCACCCGAGGAGCGACCGATGGCCGAGGACGAAGAGTTCCTGGAGAAGCTGCCGACCGACCTGATCTTCCGGCTGCCGCCGAACTTCGACAGCGTCGAGGACGAGCGCCGGCACCGCAAGGAGCGGCTGGCCGCCGCGCTGCGGATCTTCGGCAAGTTCGGCTTCGAGGAGGGCGTGGCCGGGCACATCACCGCGCGCGACCCCGAGCGCACCGACCACTTCTGGGTGAACCCGTTCGGGATGTCCTTCAAGCACATCAAGGTCAGCGACCTGATCCTGGTGAACCACGAGGGCAAGGTCGTCGAGGGCCGCTACCCGGTGAACGAGGCGGCGTTCGCGATCCACTCGCAGGTGCACCAGGCCCGGCCGGACGTGGTGGCCGCCGCGCACAGCCACTCGACGTACGGGCGGGCGATGTCGGCGCTCGGCCGCAAGCTGGAGCCGATCACGCAGGACGTGTGCGCGTTCTACCAGGACCACGGCCTGTTCGACGACTACACCGGCGTCGTCACCGACCTGGAGGAGGGCAAGCGGATCGCCGCCGCCCTCGGCGGGCACAAGGCCGTCATCCTGCGCAACCACGGCCTGCTGACGGTCGGCGACACCGTGGACGCCGCCGCCTGGTGGTTCATCACGATGGAGCGGTCCTGCCAGGTGCAGCTGCTCGCGCAGGCCGCGGGCCCGGTCGTCCCGATCGAGCACGACAACGCCGTCCTCACCCACGAGCAGATCGGCAACGACCTGGTCGGCTGGATCAACTACCAGCCGCTGTACGACCAGATCACCCGCGAGCAGCCCGACCTGTTCGACTGACGCCGCCCCGGGGGGGTCCTCGCCGCGTCCGGTGCGCGGGCGGAATGCCGTGCGCCGCAGGCCAGGGCCCACCCCGCCGCCGGTCGGCCCGGGCGGCATCGGCCATGATCGTGGCATGGACCTGCGTGTTGCCTTGATTGGATACGGCACCGGGGGCGCGGTCTTCCACGCCCCGCTCATCTCGTCCGTCCCCGGGATGCGCCTGGCGGCGGTCGTGACCGGGGACCCCGAGCGGCGCAAGGCCGTCGAGGAGCGGTACCCGGACGCGCGGGTCCTCGACCACGCCGACCGGCTGTGGGAGGTGTCGGGGGCCTACGACCTGGTGGTGGTCGCGGCGCCAAACCGGTACCACGTCGCCCTCGCCCGGACGGCGCTGACGTCGGGCGTCCCGGTCGTCGTGGACAAGCCGGCGGCGGCCACCGCCGCCGACGCCCGCTCCCTCGCCGCGCTCAGCGCCGTCCGGGGCCTGCCGGTCGTCCCGTTCCACAACCGCCGCTGGGACGGCGACTTCCTGACCGCGCAGCGCCTCGTCGGGTCGGGAGCGCTGGGCGACGTGCTGCGCTTCGAGTCGCGGTTCGAGCGGTGGCGGCCGACGATCAAGCCCGGGTGGAAGGAGAGCGCCGACCCGCGGGACGCCGGCGGCATCCTGTACGACCTGGGCTCGCACCTGATCGACCAGGCGGTCGCGCTGTTCGGGCGCCCGGTCCGGGTGCACGCGGAGATCGACGTCCGGCGGAGCGGCGCGACGGCCCCCGACGACGTGTTCGTCGCCCTCGAGTACCGCGGCGGCACCCGGTCGCACCTGTGGGCGAGCGCGACCGCCGCGCAGCTCGGCCCGCGGTTCCGCGTCCTCGGGTCGCGCGCCGCGTACACCGTCCACGGCATGGACGTGCAGGAGGACGCGCTCCGCGCCGGGCTCGTCCCGAACGATCCGGGCTACGGCATCGCCCCGCCCGAGTCGTACGGCCGCGTCGGCGTCCCGGGCGACGAGCGGCCCGAGCCGACCGCGCCGGGCGCCTACCACGACTTCTACGCCGCCGTGGCGCGCACGCTGCGGGACGGTGCTCCCCCGCCGGTCGACCTCGCCGACGCGATCACCGGCCTGGAGGTCATCGAGGCGGCGCTGCTGTCCGCCCGCGACCGCGCGACGGTGCCGCTGGACTGAGCGCGTCCCCGGGCACGGCCGTCACGGCGCGTCCGGCGTCACAGGACGGAGACGTGGACGTGGTCGTAGTGGTTCTGGGTGACGCTGCCGCGGTCTTCCATCTGGCTCCAGCCGCCGCCGCTGCGCGAGTCCCAGATGCGCTGCTTCCAGATGATGTACTTGATGCCGAGACGGCTCGCGTTGTCGATGAGGTACTGGGCGACCTGGTCGCCGTGGGCGCTGGCCGACGAACTCGGCATCTGGCCGCCGGTGCTCTCCATGAAGTCGCAGGCGTGCCCGGACCCGTGGTCCTGCGGGTCGCCGGGGCGCATGCAGCCGATCGTGGGGAACGGCCCGAACTTGCCGTCGACCTCCTGGAGGACGGTGCGCATGCGCGCGGTCATCGAGTTGCCGGTGACGGGCGACTTGGTGCCGGACGCCCCGTCCGGCCGGGCCGACCCGGAACCGGAGCCCGACGATGCCGACGCGGTGGGCGTCTCGGGCTTGTACTTCGCGAGCAGCTTCTTGACGCGCTCGCGCTGGCTCTCGAGCTTCTCGATCTCCTTCTCGACCTTCTCGAGCTTCGCCTCCGCCTTCTCGCGGGCCTGCTCGGCCTGCGCGTCCAGCGCCCGCAGCGCCTGGACGCGGCGGCCGTTGTTGCGGCTGATGTGCTCGAGGCCGCTCGCGGCGCGCAGCGCGGCCTGCGGATCGCCGTCGGTGACGATCGGGATCGACTCGTAGCGCCCGGTCATGTAGGCGGTGGAGGCGATCGCCGCGACGGACGAGCGGGCCCGGTCGTAGTCGCCGGAGGCGCGCTCGGCGGCCGAGCGGGCCTTCTCGGCGCCCTTCTCGGCGTCTTCGAGGGTGACCAGCCCGCCGCGGTACTCCTTGGAGAGCTTGTCGGCGCGCTTCTTCAGCTCGGCGTACTTGGCCGCCGGATCCTTGGGGGCGCGGGGGACGGCGGCGGCGCGGGCGGACGGGACGGCCGTCACGCCCAGCGCGAGCGCGAGCGCCAGCGCGCCGGTCCGCGCGCGCCGAGCCGTCGGGCGTCCGCCGGCAGGACGCTCCGTGCCGCCGGAGGGAACGAGGGCCGCCACAGATCACTCCTAGATAACACGCCTCAAGATTGGCGGCACGCTACCACATACGACCATTTCGTCTCAGTTGATGTGAAAATTACATAGCGTAACGAAAGGTGTACGGTATCCGGGGTGCGGGCCGGGGCGCGCGGCCCCGGCCCGGAGCGGGAAGCCCGGCGTCACAGGCCCATGAGCTCCTCCCAGCGCGGCACGCGGGGGGTGCCGCGCAGCCGGAGGCCGGCCTCGGCCGGCGTCCGGTTCCCCTTGCGGTTGTTGCACTTCCCACACGCCAGGACGGTGTTCTCCCACGTGTCCCCGCCGCCGCGCGACTGCGGGTGGACGTGGTCGACGGTGTCGCCGCGGCGCCCGCAGTACGCGCAGCGGCCGCGATCGCGCAGGTGGACGCCGCGCTTGCTCCACGGCGGGCGGCGGCCGTGGCGCCAGCGCATCGCGACGTACCGGACGAGGCGCAGGACGCGCGGGACGGGGAACGCGCCGATCGTCCGGCCCTCCTCGACCTCCTCGACGACCGCCACCTCGCGCACCAGCATGCGGATGGCGTGCCGCAGGTCGACCTTCTGTAACGGCTCGTACGTCGCGTTCAGGACGAGCACGTGCATGCGACACCTCCCCTGCCCCTGCCGCTTCCCCGCCAGGATTCGAACCTGGAGCATCCGCATTAACGGTGCGGCGTTCTGCCGTTGAACTACGAGGAAAAGGTCCGGCAATTCTGCTGACTTCCGGGTATTTCCCGGAAGCCGCTATCAGCCTGCCGATTCCCGGCGGGGCGGGCAACGCATTTTCCGGCCGTTCAGGACGGGAGGTCGGCCGCCGCGGCCTGGTACTCCATGGACTCGCGCTCCACCCGGAACCCCAGTTCCTCGTTCACCGCGATCATGTGGACGTTGTCGCCGGCGTTGTCGGTCTCGATCTCGCGGACCTCGGGACGCTCGGCGGCGAGCCAGCGCAGCATCTCCGCCTTCACCCAGATGCCGATCCGGCGGCCGCGGTGCTCGGGCACCACCGCGGTGTCGTACTGCATGGCGCGGCCCGCCGCCCCGGCCGGGACGACCGTCTCGGTGAAGCCCGCGATCGACGCGCCGTCGCCGGTGAGGGCCGCGACGGTGTACAGGTCGTCGCCGCGCTTGGCGACCAGTTCGGCCATCTCGCGGACGCGTGCGGCGTCCCAGGGGGCGCCCTCGTACTCGGCGAGGTCGGCCATCGCGGTCTTGGCGCGGGCGAGCGCGGCGGCCCGCCCGTCCGGGACGACGCCGCGCCAGCGGACGAGCCGGTACCCCGGGGGCCCGTCCGCGACCAGGCGGGCGACGCGCTCCGCCGGGAGCCCGTCGAGGTCGAGCACCATGCCGCGCAGCGTCAGCACGCACTCGAAGCCGTGCGACTCCAGGAACGGGACGGCCGGGGTGCCCGCGAGCACCTGCGCGATCACGCTGGTGCGGCCGTCGGCGCGCAGGCCCGCGGCGGCCGCCCGCAGCAGCCGCCGGCCGAGGCCGCGGCGGCGGTGCTCGGGCCGCACCCGGATGTCGATCTCTCCCGGCCGTCCGGTCCCCGGATCGCCGGGCAGCAGCAGGGCGGCCACGGCGGCGAGGCCGCCGTCCGGGCCGCCGCCGGCCGCGGGGTCCCCGGCGGGCACCGCCCAGAGCCGCTGCCGGCCCGCGGGGACGCCGCCCAGCAGCCGCGCGGCCGTGTGGGCGGGCTCGGGCGCGGGCTCGGCCGCCGGATCGTCGGCGTGCACGGCGGCCAGCACCCCGTGCCACTGCCTGATCTGCGCGTCCGTCGGGTCGTCGAGCGCGATGACGTCCATCCGACTGTTGTACCGGATCGGAGCCCGCCGGACCCGGGCCCTCGTGACAACGCGTGGTTTCGGACGCACGCGCGGTCCCCGGCGGCCGGACCTCAGCGGCCCCGCGCGAACGCCTCCAGGATGCGGTCGGCGGCCAGCGCGGGGGTGAGCGCGCCGTCCGCGACCTCCCGCTCCACCTCGGGGGCGATTGTGCGGACGTCCGGATCGGCGTGCAGGTCGGCGAGGAGCCGGTCGCGGACCATCGCCCACGCCCAGCCGACGAGTTGGCGGCGCCGCCGGGCGTCCAGTTCGCCGCTCTCGCGGAGGGCGTCCTGATGGGCGGTGATCTCGTCCCACACCCGCTCGAGGCCGGTGCCTTCGCGGGCGCTGCAGGTGAGGACGGGGATGTCGCGGGCGTGCTCGTCGCCGCGCAGCATCCGCAGGGCGCCCGACAGCTCCCGCGCGGCCCGCTTCGCCTCGATCTTGTGGTCGCCGTCGGCCTTGTTCACCGCGATGACGTCGGCCAGTTCGAGGACGCCCTTCTTGATGCCCTGGAGCTGGTCGCCGGTGCGGGCGAGCGTCAGGAACAGGAACGCGTCGACCATCGCAGACACGGCCGTCTCGGACTGCCCGACCCCCACCGTCTCCACGAGGACGACGTCGTACCCGGCGGCCTCCATCACGACCATCGCCTCGCGGGTGGCCTTGGCGACGCCGCCGAGCGTGCCGGCGGTCGGCGACGGCCGGATGAAGGCGTTCTCGTCGGCGGAGAGCCGCTGCATGCGGGTCTTGTCACCGAGGATGCTGCCGCCGGTCCGGGTGGACGACGGGTCGACGGCCAGTACGGCGACCCGGTGCCCGCGCCCGGTGAGCAGGGTGCCGAGCGCGTCGATGAACGTGGACTTGCCGACCCCCGGCACGCCGGTGATGCCGACGCGCCGGGCGCCGCCGGCGTGCGGGGTCAGCTCCACCAGCAGCCGCTGCGCGAGCGCGCGGTGGTCGGGGCGGGCCGACTCGACGAGCGTGATGGCCCGCGCGATCCACGCGCGCGAGCCGTCCCGCACCCCGGCGACGTAGTCCTCCAGGGGCCTCACCGGTCGCCGTTCTCCCCCGCCTTCTCGTGGCCCAGCCGCGCCGCCAGCTCGTCCAGCAGGCCCTGCGCGGCGTCGGCGAGGACGGTCCCCGGCGGGAAGATCGCGGACGCTCCGGCGGCGCGCAGCTCGTCGAAGTCCTGCGGCGGGATCACCCCGCCGACGACGATCATGACGTCCTCGGCGCCGAGCGCGGCCAGCTCCTCGCGCAGCGCGGGCACCAGCGTGAGGTGGCCGGCCGCGAGCGAGTTGACGCCGACGATGTGCACGTCGGCCTCCACCGCCTGCCGGGCGACCTCGGCGGGGGTCTGGAACAGCGGGCCCACGTCGACGTCGAAGCCGAGGTCGGCGAACCCGGTCGCGATCACCTTCTGGCCGCGGTCGTGGCCGTCCTGCCCCATCTTGGCGACCAGGATGCGCGGGCGGCGCCCCTCGGCCTCCTCGAACGCGGCGGTCGCGGCGCGCGCCCGCTCGATGCCCTCGGCGGGCCCTGCCTCGTCGCGGTACACACCGGAGATCGTACGGATCTGCGCGGCGTGCCGCCCCCACGCCCGCTCCAGGGCGTCGGAGATCTCGCCGACGGTCGCCTTGGCGCGGGCGGCGTCGATCGCGAGGGTGAGCAGGTTGTGCTCCAGCCCGGACGGGCGGTTCCCGTTCGTCGCCGCGTCGGCGGCGGCGGTCAGCGCCGCGAGGGCCGACCCGACCGCGGCGTCGTCCCGCTCCTCGCGGAGCCGCCGCAGCTTGTCGAGCTGCTGCGCCCGGACGGACGCGTTGTCGACCTTGAGGACCTCGATCTGCTCCTCGGCGTCCGCGCGGTACTTGTTGACGCCGATGACGGGCTGCCGCCCGGAGTCGATGCGGGCCTGCGTGCGGGCCGCGGCCTCCTCGATGCGCAGCTTCGGCAGCCCCTCGTCGATCGCCTTCGCCATGCCGCCGGCCTCTTCGACCTCGGCGATGTGGCCCCAGGCGCGGCGGGCGAGGTCGTAGGTGAGCCGCTCGACGTAGGCGCTGCCGCCCCAGGGGTCGATGGCGCGGGTCGTGCCGGACTCCTGCTGCAGCAGCAGCTGCGTGTTGCGGGCGATGCGGGCGGAGAAGTCGGTCGGCAGCGCGAGGGCCTCGTCCAGCGCGTTGGTGTGCAGCGACTGGGTGTGGCCCTGCGTGGCGGCCATCGCCTCGATGCAGGTGCGGGCGACGTTGTTGTAGACGTCCTGCGCGGTCAGCGACCAGCCGGACGTCTGGGAGTGCGTCCGCAGCGACAGCGACTTCGGGTTCTTCGGATCGAAGCCCTTGACGAGCTTCGCCCACAGCAGCCGCGCGGCGCGGAGCTTCGCGACCTCCATGAAGAAGTTCATGCCGATCGCCCAGAAGAACGACAGCCGCGGCGCGAACGCGTCGATGTCGAGGCCCGCCTCGCGCCCGGCGCGGATGTACTCGACGCCGTCCGCGAGGGTGTAGGCGAGCTCCAGGTCGGCCGTGGCCCCGGCCTCCTGGATGTGGTAGCCGGAGATCGAGATCGAGTTGTACTTCGGCATCCGCTGCGAGGTGTACTCGAAGATGTCGGAGATGATCCGCATCGACGGCTGCGGCGGGTAGATGTAGGTGTTGCGGACCATGAACTCCTTGAGGATGTCGTTCTGGATGGTCCCCGCGAGGGCCTCCGGCTTCACCCCCTGCTCCTCGGCCGCGGCGATGTAGAGCGCCAGCACCGGCAGCACGGCGCCGTTCATCGTCATCGACACGCTCATCCGGTCGAGCGGGATGCCGTCGAAGAGCTGCCGCATGTCGTAGATCGAGTCGATCGCGACCCCGGCCATGCCGACGTCCCCGGCCACGCGCGGGTGGTCGGAGTCGTAGCCGCGGTGGGTGGCGAGGTCGAACGCGACCGACAGGCCCTTCTGCCCCGCGGCGAGGTTGCGCCGGTAGAAGGCGTTGGACTCCTCCGCGGTGGAGAACCCGGCGTACTGGCGGATCGTCCACGGCTGCGTCGCGTACATGGCGGGGTAGGGGCCGCGCAGGTACGGCGCGATGCCGGGGAGGGTGCCCAGGAAGTCGACGCCGCCGAGGTCGTCCGCGGTGTAGAGCGGCAGGACGTCGACGCCCTCCGGGGTGTCCCACGTCTGCGCCTCGGGCTCCTTGCCGGTGGCCTCGGCGACGGCCGCGCGCCACCGCGCGGCGGCGCCGGCCGCGGGCGGCGGCGTCCCGAGCTCGATGTCGCTGAAGTCGGGGATCATCACTTCACTCCCAGATCGTGGAGGGTCGTCTCCAGCACCTCGACCGCGTCGCATCCGGCGAACACGTTGGCGTCCACGCCCTCGTACGTTCCCTTGCCCGCGAGCCAGACCCGCTTCGCGCCCGCGTCCCTCAGCGTGCGGGCGGCGTCCGCGGCCCGCTCGGCGTACACCTTGTCGCTGGAGCAGACGCACGCGACCGGCGCGCCGGACGCGGCGAACTCCTCGGGCGGCCCGGCCACGGTCTCGACGCCGCCGGCCTGGAACAGGTTCGCGGCGAAGGACGCGCGGGCGGTGTGGACGGCGACCGGCCCGAGCGTCGCGAGGAACACCGCGGGACGGGCGCCGGTCGCGTCGGCGTGCGCGTCGGAGCGGTCGCGGAGGGCCTCGAAGTCCTGCGCGTACGTCACGACGGGCAGCCCGCCGCCGGGACGGGCCGGCGCGGGCTCCCGCTCGGGGAGCCGCTCGGCGAGGTTCGGGAACTCGCTGACGCCGGTGAGCGGCGCGGTGCGCCGGGCGATGTCCTTGCGGCGCCGCTCCCACGTCGCGGCGATGCGGCCGGCGACGAGCCCGGACTCGAGGGCGGCGGCGAGGCCGCCGGCCCGCTCGATCTCGGTGAAGCGGTCCCAGGCGGCCTGCGCGATGTCCTCGGTGAGGCGCTCGGCGTACCAGGAGCCGCCCGCCGGGTCGACGACGCGGGCCAGGCTCGACTCCTCCAGCAGCAGCGTCTGCGTGTTGCGGGCGATGCGCCGGGCGAAGTCGTCCGGCAGGCCGAGGCGCGCGTCGAACGGCAGGACCGTGACGGCGTCGGCGCCGCCGACCCCGGCGGCGAACGCGGCGACGGTGGTGCGCAGCATGTTCACCCACGGGTCGCGGCGCGTCATCATCGCCGCGGACGTCACCGCGTGGATCCGCGCGGACGTCCCCTCCGCCGCGCCGCTCGCCTCGGCGACGCGGGTCCACAGGCGGCGCGCGGCGCGGAGCTTGGCGATGGAGGAGAACTGGTCGGCGTTGGCGGCGAGCCGGAACTCGATCTGCGCGAACGCCTCGTCCACGCCGAGCCCGGCGTCGGTGAGGGCCCGCAGGTAGGCGACTCCGGCGGCGACGGCGGCGCCCAGCTCCTCGGCGTCCGAGCCGCCCGCGTCGTGGTACGGGGTGCCGTCGGCGACGACCGCGCGCAGCCGCGGGAACTCGCGGGCGCAGCGGGCGGCGAGCGCGGCGGCGGCGCCGAGCGGCCGGGCCGTGCCGGTGCGGGCGGCGAGGCCGAGCGGGTCGAGCCCGAGGTTCCCGGCGACGGCGTCGGCGTCGCCGCGCTCCGCCGCCAGCGCGAGGAACGCCTCGGCGGCGTCGGCTGCCTGCTCCCCCGCGTCCAGCACGACGGGCGCGAGCCCGAGCAGGACGCCGCGCAGCGCCTCGGGCAGCGCGGCGACGGGCGGGCCCGCCTCGCCGAGCCGCAGCCAGATCGAGGTCGCGCCGTTCTCCAGGTCGGCGAGGATCGCCTCCCGGGTGACCGCCGGGTCGGGGTGGTCGTGCCGCTGCCGTACGTCCCAGCCCGCGAGGCCCTCGCCGTCGGGCCGCACCTCGCGGACGTACGGGGCGAGCCCCGGGCGTCCGGCGGGGGCGTCCTCGGCGGTGTACAGGGCGCCGATCGGGACGCCGTCGTACGACTCGCGGGTCAGCAGACCCTCGATCTCCTCAGGGGGCGTGTCGTCGGTCGCCGCGCCGGACTTGCGCAGCACCCCCTTCACCATCTCCCGCCACCGGTCCCGCTCGGCCGGGGGGAAGGCGGCGGCCAGTTCGAGTTCTTCAGGCGGCACCGTCATGCCCTGGATGGTAAGCGAGCGCATACCGGGCGTTCGCGGGCGGGGTCCCGGTGGCCGGGAGACCCGTCCGCGGGCGCGCGCCGGACGCCCGGCGGCTCAGGTTAGGAGCCCGGCCACCGGGAAGGTGGCCCGCATGACCTTGGATTCCCTTCCCGGTGACCTCTATCGCATGCAGGACCTCCTCGACGAGCGCGAGCAGGAGATCGTCGGGCGGGTGCGGGCCTTCCTGGAGGAGAAAGTCGCGCCGATCGCGAACGACTGCTGGGCCCGCGCGGAGTTCCCGTTCGACCTGATCCCCGGGTACGCCGAGCTGGGCGTCGCCGGCCTGCCCTACGAGGAGTGCCCCGGGGAGCGGCCCAGCAGCCTGCTGACCGGGTTCCTCGCGATGGACATGGCCCGCGTCGACCCGTCCATGGCCACGTTCTTCGGCGTCCACTCGGGGCTGGCGATGGGCAGCATCGGCCGGTGCGGGTCGCCGGAGCAGCGCGCCCGGTGGCTGCCCGCGATGGGGCGGATGGAGAAGATCGGGGCGTTCGCGCTGACCGAGCCGGAGGGCGGGTCGGACGTCGCGCTGGGCCTGCGGACGACCGCGCGCCGCGACGGGGACCACTGGATCCTGAACGGCGCCAAGCGGTGGATCGGCAACGCCACGTTCGCGGACCTGACCGTCGTGTGGGCGCGCGACGCCGACGACGGGCAGGTGAAGGGGTTCGTGGTCGGCAAGGACACGCCGGGGTTCACCGCCACCCGCATCGAGAACAAGATCGCGCTGCGGACGGTGCAGAACGCCGACATCGTGCTCGAGGAATGCCGGGTGCCCGAGGAGGACCGGCTGGTGGACGCCCGCACGTTCCGCGACACCGCCGCCGTGCTGCGCCGGACGCGCAGCGGCGTCGCGTGGCAGGCGGTCGGGGTGATGCTCGCGGCGTACGAGATCGCCCGCCGCTACGCGGTCGAGCGGGAGCAGTTCGGCCGGGTGATCGCCGAGTTCCAGCTCGTCCAGGACCTGCTGGTGCGGATGCTGGGCAACGCGACGGCCTCCCTCGGCATGGTCGTGCGGCTCGCGCAGCTCCAGGACGCGGGCCTGTACCGCGACGAGCACTCGGCCCTCGCGAAGGCGTACTGCACCACCCGGATGCGGGAGGCGGTCGGCTGGGCGCGGGAGCTGATGGCGGGCAACGGCATCGTCCTGGACTACGGCATCGGGCGGTTCGTCGCCGACGCCGAGGCGCTGTACTCCTACGAGGGCACCCGGGAGATCAACACGCTGATCGTCGGCCGCGCGGCGACCGGCCACGGCGCCTTCGTGTGAGGGGCTCGTGTGAGGGGCTCGTGTGACGGCTCGCGGGGCGGTCGCGGGGCGGTACGGGCACCCCGGAAACGCCGGTGCGGAGGGTCGTTGCTAGAGTTCGGCCACGTAGATCGAATCCCCACCGGAACCTGTTAGAGGGAAGACAACGCGCATGTCGAGCGGCAGCCACGCCGGGCGCCCGAAGTCCTGGGTCGCCGTCAGCATCATCTTCATCGGTTTCGCCATCGGCGGCGCGGGGCTCGTCATGGGGCCGAGCTGGGTGGTCTTCGGCGCCGGGGCCGCGGTGGTCGCCCTCGGCGGAGTGGTCGCCCTCGCCGTCGACATCATGAGCGACGTCGTCGTCGACGATCCTCGGGCGTAGCGGTGTTCGGCCGTCCGCCGCTCGAGGAGCGGATCGCCGCCCGGCAGCGTGAACTCGGCCCGCTGAAGCAGGGCAAGTACTTCCCGCACGGCCCGGCGAAGATGCTGTTCATCGTGAGCCTGGGCATCGTCGTGATCACGCACCTCGCGGCTCTCGCGGTCCTGTGGGTCGACTCGGGGCCCTGACACACCGAAAAGGCACGTGCCAAGCCGCCGTCCGTCACGTAACGTCGAAGTGATGTGCCGTCGCGGTGACGCGGCTGTGACGTGACAGGCGGCCCGCGGCGCGCACGAGCCGAGGTGGTGGAATGGCGCCGCGTTTCGGAATCGAGGAAGAGTACTTCGTCGTCGATCCCGGCACGCGCGAGGTCGTCCCCCGCGCCGCCGACGTGGTGCGCCGCGCCGCGGCGACTTTGGGCGAGCGGGCGTCCACCGAGCTGGTCGGGTTCCTCGCCGAGGCCAAGACCCCGCCCTGCGACGACCTGGTGAAGCTCGAGGAGCAGGTCCGGCAGATGCGGGCCGCGATGGCGGACGCCGCCGCGGCGGAGGGGCTGCGGCTCGCCGCGACCGGCACGCCGGTGCTGGGCGACCTCGTGCCGGCGCCGATCACCGCGGGCGCCCGGTACGCCGAGAGCGTCGCGACCTACCGCGGTTTGGACGACGAGCAGAGCATCTGCTCGTGCCACGTGCACGTCGAGATGCCCGACCGGGAGCGCGCGGTCCTCGTCGGCAACCACCTGCGGCCCTGGCTGCCGACGCTGCTGGCTCTGGCGGCCAACTCGCCGTTCTGGGCGGGCCGCGACACCGGGCACGCCTGCTGGCGGGCGCTGACGTGGGCGCGCTGGCCGGTGGCCGGGCCCCCGCCCTACTTCGCGTCGCTGTCCCACTACGAGGAGCTGGTCGCGTCCCTGCTGGAGTGCGGCGCCCTCATGGACACCGGGACGATCTTCTGGGACGTCCGGCCGTCCGCGCGGCTCCCGACGGTGGAGGTGCGGGTCGCCGACGTGGCGCTGACGGCGGCGGACGCGGCGGCGCTCGCCGGGCTGATCCGGGCGCTGGTGGAGACGGCCGCCGCCGCCGTCGACGCGGGCGATCCGGCGCCCGCCCCGCCGCAGGAGATGCTGCGCGCCGCGTACTGGCTGGCGGCCCGCGACGGGACCGCGGGGACGGGCCTGGACGTGCGGACCGGGCGTCCCGCGGCGCAGCGCGACCTGGCCGCCGCCCTGCTCGCCCGCGCGGCGCCCGCGCTGCGCGACAGCGGCGACGCGGACAGCGTCGCGCGCGGGGTCGGGCGGCTGCTGGCCGGCGGGACGGGCGCCGAGCGGCAGCGCGCCGCGCACCGCAGGCGAGACCGGCTGACGGACGTCGTGGACGCCGCGCTGCTGCCGGAGCCGGCGGAGGCGACAGCGCGCTTCCGGCAGGTAACGTAGCGGAAATGATGCGAAACCTCCCGTTTTTGCGTTTCGCTGCGGGGTAACCGTTAGGTGAACGGCGTTCACCGAGTCAGGGGGCAGATCATCGACGGGGGCCATACCGAACCGCCGCCGCAGGGCGCGTACGCTCGGGCCGATGGACGAGATGGGGGCGCCGTGCGGGGCGGCGACGCGATGAGCTCCGCGGACACGGGTTTCACGGGCACGGGTTTCACGGGCACGGCGGCGACGGACCGCGGCGCGGACGCCGACGCGTTCGTCCACCCCGCCCTGTTCTACGGGAGCGACGAGGAGTACCTCGCGGGGACCGTGCCGTTCGTCCGGGACGGCGTCGCGGAGGGCGAGCCCGTCGCCGTGGCGGTGCCGGGCGAGAAGCTGGCGACGCTGCGGGACGCTCTCGGCGGTGACGCCCCGGGCGCCGCGGCGGCGTCCGTCACCTGGCTCGACATGACCGAGGCGGGGCGCAACCCGGGACGGATCATCCCCGGTGTGCTGCGCGACTTCGCCGACCGGCACCGCGCCGCGCGGGTGCGGATCATCGGCGAACCGATCTGGCCGGGCCGGTCGGAGACCGAGTACCCGGCCTGCGCCCAGCACGAGGCGCTGATCAACCTCGCGTTCGCGGGACGGCGCGTGACGATACTGTGCCCGTACGACGCCACCCGGCTGGACGACCGCGCGCTCGCCGACGCCCGCGCCACGCACCCGGTGCTCATCGACGCGGACGGCGAGCGCGAGAGCGGCGACTACGCGCCGGACCGGATCGTCAGCGACTACAACCGGCCGCTGCCGCCGCCCGCCGAGGCGTACCGCATCGACTTCGACCTCGACGCGCTGCCGATGGTCCGGGAGTTCGCGTGGGCTTGGGCGACGCGGCTCGGCCTCGCCCCGGACGCGGCGGGCGACATGGAGCTGGCCGTCAACGAGCTGGCCGCGAACTCCTGCCTGCACGGCGGCGGGACGGGCACCGCGCGGATCTGGGCCGAGGACGGCCGGGTCGTCTGCGAGGTGCGGGACGCCGGGACGATCGCCGATCCGCTCGCCGGGCGGATCCCGGTGGAAATGAGCCCGCACGGCGGCCGCGGGATCCTGCTCGTCAACCACCTCGCCGACCTGGTGCGCGTGCACACCGGCCCGGACGGCACCGCGATCCGCGTCTACATGCGCACCTGACCGCACCCGGCGGCGCCGGGGCGGCGGCTCAGGGCGCGAGCGCCCGCCCGATCCCGGCGAGCGACTCCGCCAGCAGCGCCGCGAGCCCTTCGGACGCGGCGTACTCGGCGAGCGCGGCGGCGATGAACAGCGCCAGCACCCGCGCCGCCCGCTCCCGGTCCGGCGGCACGGGCCCGTAGGCGTCCAGGAACGCGGCACGGTCGCCGCCGGTGAACGCGGCGTACGCCAGGGACAGGTCCACGGCCGGGTCGGCGCGGCAGACGTCGCCCCAGTCGATCACGCCCGCGGCCTCCCCCGCGGGCCCGACCAGGACGTGCCGGACGTGCAGGTCGCCGTGCACGATCACGGGCTCCCCGGCGGGCGGTGCGGCGTCGCGGGCAGCGTCCAGGAAGCCGCGGACGGCGGCGTCCGGCTCCCACAGGCCGAGCGCGGCGAGCCGGGCCAGCCGCTCGGCGGCCGCCGCGGCCCGGTGGGCGGGATCGCTCCGCCGGAGCGGGTCCAGGGGCAGTCCGGCGCCCGCGGCAGGGACGAGCGCTGGGTCGTGCAGCACCCGCAGGAAGCCGCCGACGGCGGCGGCGATCCCCGCGCGCCGCCCGTCCGGCGGCCGGACCTCGGCGAGCTCCCGCCCCGGGAGGAGCCGCGCGCCGAAGAACGGCCAGGGGAACCCGCCGCCGGGCCCGCCCACGTAGCGCGGCACGGGGATCGGCAGCGGCAGGCGGGGCGCCAGCGCGGGGAGCGTCGCGATCTCGCGCTCGACGCCCGGCACGGCGATCTTCCGGCGCGGGAACCGGAACGCCCAGTCGCCGCCGACGCGGAACACCGTGTTGTCCCAGCCGGTCGCGAGCGGCTCGACCGGCGCGCCGCGCAGCTCGGGGAACCGCTCCCCCACGAGCGCCGCCGCGGCGCCGGACGTGATCTCGTGCTCCGCCGCCCACTCCATGGGCCCGACGTTAGCGCGCGGGCCGCGCGGCGGCCGCCCGTTCCGTCCCGGCGGGGACCGCGGGCACCGCGTCCTGCGGCGGCGGGGGCTCGCGGCGCCCGGCCAGGCGGACGGCGGCGACGACCAGGGCGCAGCCGGCGAGCTGGGCGGGCGCGGGCCGCTCGGCCAGCACCGCGGCGCCGAGCAGCACGGCGAGCACCGGCTGCAGGAGCAGCAGCGCCCCGCCGACCTCGGCGCGCAGCCGCGGCAGCCCGGCGTTGATCAGCAGCCAGCCGCAGACCTGGCCGGTCACCGCGAGCGCGGCCAGCCAGCCGAACGCGGCCCAGCCGGGGGCGAGGTCGACGCCGTGCCAGGGGGCGCCGACCGCGACGGACGCGGCGCCCGCGCCGAGCGTCGCGAGCAGCACGGGCCGCGCCCGGTGGGGCTCGTGCCGCCCGGCGACGCGCGTCAAAAACAGGTATCCGCCGTAGGCGACCCCGGCGCCGACACCGTAGAGCGCCCCGCGCACCGGGTCGGCGGCGCGGGGCCCCTGGTCGGCGAGGCCGGCCGCGAGGGCGACGCCCGCGAGCATGACCGGGAGCGCCGCCGCGAACGCCCGCGACGGGCGCTCGCGGAACGCGGCCAGCGCGAGCAGCGGCACCACCACGACCTGCACGTTGACGAGGACGGTCGCGATGCCCGCGCCGACGCCCTCGATGGCCGCGCCCCACAGGACCAGGTCCGCGCCGAGCAGGAGCCCGGCGGCGACGTGCGCCGCCCCGCCGCGCCCCGGGCCCGCCCGCCGCCGCTCCCACCGGACGAGCGGGACCAGCAGCGGCACGGCGAGCGCGCAGCGGAAGAACGCGGCCGTCGCGGCGGATACGCCGGAGAGCCCGACGAAGATCGCGGACGCGGAGATGAAGGCGGCGCCGGCGATCACCTGGAGCCGCGGGTCGGTCCTTCGCACGCGCTCCACGCTCCCGCAGCGGAACATTTAGCACAAGCAACGCTTATTAAGCGCGAATCAGTAGCATTCCTACCGTGACGATGAACATCGAACGGCTGCGGGCCCTGCACGCGGTCTCGGTCCACGGCACGATCGCGGCCGCCGCCGAGTCCCTGCACGTGACGCCGTCCGGGGTGTCGCAGCAGCTCGCGAAGCTGGAACGGGAGACCGGGCACCGGCTGCTCGAGCCGCGGGGCCGCGGCGTCCGGCTCACCGGCGCCGGGCACGTCCTGGCCGGGCACGCCGCGCGGGTGCTGGCCCAGCTCGCGGCCGCCCGCGCGGAGCTGGACGGGCTGCGCGAGGACGCGGTCGGGCCCGTACGGCTCGGCTCGTTCGTCACCGCGGCCCGCGCGGTGCTGCCGCAGGCGCTCGCCGCGCTGCGGGAGCGCCACCCGCGCCTGTCGCCCACCCTGGACGAGGACGAGGCCGAGACCGTCCTGCCCGCCCTGGACCGCGGGGACATCGACGTCGCGGTGGTGGAGAGCTGGGACACGCTGCCGACGCCGCTGCCCGCCGCGGTGTCGCGGCTGCTCCTGGCGTCGGACGTCATCGACCTCGCGCTCCCCGCCGGGCATCCGCTCGCCCGGCGGCGGACGGTCGACCTGGCCGAGCTGGGCGGGCTGCGGTGGGCGGCGTGGACGGCGGGCGGCACCTGCGAGCGGCAGCTGCTGCACACGCTGCGCGAGCACGGCGCCGACCCGGAGATCGTCTGCAACGTCGCCGACTACTCCACGCAGCTCGCGTTCGTGGCGGCCGACCTGGCCGCCGCGCTGGTCCCCCGGCTCGGCCGCGACCCCGTCCCCGCCGGGGTGCGGATGCTCGCCACCCGCCCGGTCGTCCGCCGCGCGATCTACGTGGTCTGGCGGACGGACGCCGACCGGCCGGCGGTGCGGGCGTGCGTCGAGGCGCTGCGCGCGGTGGCGGAGCGCCTCGCCGACGAACCCGGCTGAGCCCGCGGTGCCGCTCGGGGCCGGGGTCAGGGACGGCGGTCGGGGCGGCGCGGCCAGGGCATTCGGCCGCGCGGCTTGAAGATCGACAGGCCGGTGGCCGCCAGCAGCATGGCGAGCTGGACGGCGACCACCGCGACCTCCCGCCACCTGCGCGCGGTGTCCGGGAGGGTCCCGTCGGCCGCCGCCTCCGCCAGCGCCTCGGGCTGCCCCAGCAGGGCCCCGAACAGGATCACCACGACCAGCAGCAGCAGTTTCGCGAACACCCACCGGTGCCGCAGCACCCCCCACTTGCTGCCCAGGCCGAGCGCGATCCCGGTGGCCAGCGCGATGAAGCTCAGCGGGATCCCGCCGCTCATCACCAGCACGGGCATCAGCCGGTACGCGGGCTCGACCAGCGCGGCGTCCGCCGTCACCGTCGCCGCGAGGTTGAGCATGACGAGCGCCCACACCTCGCCGACCAGCCCCACGGAGGCGAGGACGTGCACCAGCAGCAGCGTCTTGCGGACGGCCGGACGCGGCCGCCACGCACGTCCCGCGGGGCTCCTCCCCGGGACGGCTTCCTGTACCGACATCTCGCGACTCCTCACTCTCGGTGCGACCCTGCGATGGTGCGAGGCCGGCACGGGGGCCGTCGTCGGATGCGCGGATGCTCCGGGAGTCCGCCGCCGGGAGCAGAGCGCCCGGGCCGGGCTGCGCCCGGCGGGGTAGCGGGCCGGCGATGCCGAAAATTGACCGCGCCTCCGGGTGCCCGTGGGAATAGGCGGGAATGACAGGGTGCGCCCGGACTCACCTGATCCTTGTGGGGAACGATGCGTTTTCTTGCTCGCGCGCACCAGATGCCGGCCCGCGTGGTCGTGGGCGCGTTCATCCTGAACTCGGGGCTGTCGAAGCTGAAGGGCGACCCGGGGACCGCGGACTACATCCACGGCACGGCGAAGACGGCGTACCCCTTCCTGGCGTCGAAGGACCCGCACAAGTTCACCCGCATGCTGGGGACGGCCGAGGCGGCGCTCGGCGCCGCGCTGATGGCGCCGTTCGTCCCGACCGCGCTCGCTGGCGCCGCGCTCACCGCGTTCGCGGGCGGCCTGACCGGCCTCTACCTGCGGCTGCCCGGGATGCACGAGAAGGGGAGCATCCGCCCCACCCAGGACGGCATCCCGCTCGCGAAGGACACGTGGCTGGCCGGGATCGGCGCGACGCTCGTGCTCGAGGAGCTGAGCCGGGCCGCCGAGGAGAGCCGCGGGCGCCGCGGGCGCTGCCGCCGCTGAGCCCCGGCCGGCGGCGCCGCCCCGGCGGGGCCTATGGTGAGATGCGCCATACGGGCGGGCGGCAGACGGCGAATTTCGACAACCCTTCACACCGCCGGTCAACTCGTTGTCATGGCCGGAAGCGGCCAATCCGGTGGAACCCTCCGCTCGTAGCCGTGCCGCGCTCGTCCCTTCTCCGCGACCGCCTCCACCTGCGGCGCCGCACTCGTCTCTCCCGGCCCGCCGCACCGCCGCACAAACGCGCGTGACCCGATCCGGACACCCGGCGCGGGCGTTTCGGTCCACCCGGACTCCGGGCCCCGCGCGATCCGCCCCGGGCGTTCTACCGTCGATGGCAGCCACCGCACTTGCTCCCCAGGGGAAGGCGACAGGTGATGCCAGGGACGGCGACGAGCGGACGGGCCCCCGGCCGGGGCCCCGCGAACGAGCGGGCGCCCGCCGCCGCGCCCGGGACCCCACCGGGGCGCGGGCCGGGCCCCGTCCCCGACCTGCACCGCCCGGGCCTCGCCCGGGTCCAGGACCGCCTGCTCGGCGGCAAGGACAACTACGCCGCCGACCGCGACCTCGCCGACCGGCTGCTGGACGTGCTGCCGGGCGCGGCCGCGGCGGCCCGGGACGGCCGCGCGTTCGTCGCCCGCGCCGTCCGGACGCTCGCCGCGCGCGGCGTCCGGCAGTTCCTCGACCTCGGCTGCGGGCTGCCCACCGACGACAACCTGCACCAGATGGCGGCCCGGTACGTCCACGGCCCCCGCGTCGTGTACGTCGACGCCGACCCGCTGGTCATCGCGCACGCCCGCGCCCGGCTCGCCGCCGACGGCGTCGCGGCGCTGCGGGCGGACCTGCGCGACCCGGCGGCGATCCTTGCCAGCGCGGAGGTGCGCCGGCTGATCGACCCCACCGAGCCGGTCGCGCTCGTGTTCGCGTCCGTCCTGCACTTCCTGGCCGACCCGTACGGGCCCGTCGCCGCGCTGGCCGCGGCGGCCGCGCCGGGCAGCGCGCTGGTCGTCGCGCACGCCACCGGCGACTTCGCGCCCGCCGCGACGGCCGAGGCGGCGCGGCTGTACCGGGACGCGGGCGTCCCGCTGCACCCGCGCGGCGCCGCGGAGGTCGGGCGGCTGCTCGGGCCGTTCGTGCCGCTGGAGCCCGGCGTGGCCCCCGCGGCGGGGTGGCGTCCCGAACGGCCGCGCATCCTGACCGGCCCGCCCCTGCTGTACGGCGCGGTGGGCGTCCTCCCCGGCTGACCGCCGCCCGCCCGCGGGGACGTTCCACCATCGACAGGTCGATCCCGGTATGAACCGGACGGCGACACGCCGCAAGGCGACGACCTGGCGTTCAGCGAACGTTCAGGGGGCGCTGGGCGGAGCACCGGGAAAGGGCACCTAGGGTGGCCGGGATGCCGGCGAACACTCTGACCCCACCGGACACTCGGATCGACGCGCCCGCGGCGAACCGGCCGCGGATGGGCTGGCTGGACGCCCTGCGCGGGATCGCCGCCCTGGTCGTGGTCTTCGAGCACTCGCTCGACGTGCTGCTGCCCGAGGTCCGCGCCACCGCGAGTCCCTGGTTCGACTTCGGACGCTACGGCGTCTTCGTGTTCTTCCTCGTCAGCGGCTACGTGGTGCCGTTCTCGCTGGAGCGGCGCGGCAGCGTCCGCGCGTTCTGGGTCGGGCGGTTCTTCCGCCTGTACCCGGCGTGGGCGGTGTCGGTGGCGCTCGCGCTGGCGCTCGCCGTGGCGGGTTTGGGCTACGGCCTGCCCGCCGCGCTCGGCGACCGTCCGTGGACGGCGGCGCTCGCCCACCTGACGATGCTGCAGGACCTCCTCGGCGTGCCGAACGTCGTGAACGTGTTCTGGACGCTCTCGTACGAGATGATCTTCTACCTGCTGGTGACGGCGATGTTCGTCGCCGGGGTGAAGCGGGCCAGCGCGCGGATCGCGCTCGGGTTCGGGATCGCGGCGGCCCTGCTCGGCGTGGTGCTGCCGTCGCAGCTGCTGGCGGCCCGCTGGCCGGACGGGACGACGCTCGTCGCGGCGGCCGTCCTCGCGGCCGGGCTCGCGGCGCTGTTCGGCGGACCGGCCGTCCGGCGGATCGGGGTCGCCGTGGTGGCGACGCTGGCGCTGACGCTGCTGGTGCTCAACAGCCGCATCGGCGGGGTCGAGAGCCTGTGCATCATCGCGACGATGTTCGCCGGGACCGCCGTCCGCGGGCTGCAGGACGGCCGACTGCGGGCCTGGCCCGCCGCCGCGATGATCGCGGTGGTGCCGGTGCTGACGCTGCTCGCGGGGCTGCGGCCGCCGCCCACCTGGTCGCAGCACGGGTACCCGGAGTCGCTCGGCCTCGACTGGTCGCTCGCCGTCGCGGCGGCCTGGCTGACGTTCCTCGCGGGCCTCGCCCTGCGGCACCGGACGATGCCGCGGGCGCTCGTGTGGTCGGGCCTGGTCAGCTACTCGATGTACCTGCTGCACCCGCTGGTGGTCCAGGCGGTCTGGTCGGCCGCCGGGGAGGACCCGGGGTCGCTGCCGGTGCCGGAGCGGCTCGGCTGGGGCGCGCTGCTGGTCGCGGGCGTCCTCGGGGCGTCCGCGCTGGCGTACCGGTTCGTGGAGAAGCCCGCGCAACGGCTGGGCAAACGGCTGACGCGGCCCCCAGGGTGACAGCGATCACCCGGGACGCCTAAGGTGAGCCCGTCCCCGGAGGGAGGTCTTCGTGGTCGGTCCCCTGCCCGACGAACTGCCCGGCATGCTGCGCCAGCACGTGCAGGAAGCCGTACGGGAGATGGAGCGGGAGATCCGTGAGCAGGTCCCCGAGTACTCCGGCGACGACGGCGAGTACGCCGAGCGGGTCGAGCGCGCGGTCCGCGACGCGGTCGCGTTCTTCGTCGACTCGGTCGACCATCCCGACGCCGACCCCCGCAAGCTCACCGAGCTGTACACGCGCCTCGGCGAGCTCGAGGCCCGGCAGGGCCGCGGCCTGGACACGCTGCAGACGGCGATGCGGGTGAGCTGCCAGGTCGCGTGCCAGCGGTTCATCATGGACGCCTACCGGCTCGGCTGGTCGCGGGAGACGCTGGGCCGCCTCACCGACTCGCTGTTCATGCTGGTCTCCCGGATCGCCGACGCCGCCGCGCAGGGCTACGCGCGCGAGCAGGGCCAGCTCGCGACCGCGCGGGAGCGGCGCCGCGAACGGCTCCGCGACATGCTGATCCTCGAGCCGCCCCCCGCGCACGAGGCGATCGCCGAGCTGGCGGTCGCGGCGCGCTGGGACCTGCCGAAGAGCATCGGACTGGTCGCGCTCCCGGCGGGCGCGCCCGCCGGGGCCCGGATCCTGCCGCCGTCGGTGCTGGCCGACTGGGACGCGCCCATCCCGTTCCTGGTGGTGCCCGACCCGGACGGCCCCGGGCAGGAGCGGCTGTGGCCCGCCCTGCACCGGCTCGGCACCGCCGCGATCGGCCCGACCGTGCCGGTGGCGCAGGGCGCGGTGTCGCTGCGCTGGGCGCGGCACGCGCTGACGCTGATCGAGCGGGGGATGCTGCCGCGCGGCGAGCCCGTCCGCTGCGCCGAGCACGTGGCGTCGCTGGCGACGCTCGCCGCCGAGGAGCTCGTCGGCGCCACCGCGGGCGCCGTCCTCGGGCCGCTGCTGGAGCTGCCCCGCCAGCGGCGGCAGCCGCTGGCGGAGACGCTGCTGACGTACCTGCAGTCCGGCGACAACGCCGTCGTCGCGGCCGAGCGGCTGCACATCCACGAGCAGACCGTCCGGTACCGGCTGCGCCGCATCCACGAGCTGACCGGCGGCCGGTTCACCGAGCTCGACGGCCGGCTGGACGTGATGCTGCTGCTGAGCTGGCTCGTCCGGTCCGGCGGCGGCCGCTGACGGTCCGGGGCGGTCCGGGTCAGAGGAAGGCGGCGACGCGGTCGGCGAACTCCTCCGGGGTGACGATCTCGACGCCGAGCTTCTCGGCCTTGGCCCGCTTGGACCCGGCCTTCTCCCCGGCGACGAGCAGCGACGTCTTCGCCGACACCGACGAGGACGCCCGTCCCCCGGCGCGTTCGATGAGCTCGTTGACCTCGTTGCGGGACAGCCCGTCGAGCGGGCCGGACATCGCGCCGGTCGCGACCACCGACAGCCCGGCGAGCGGGAGGTCCGCCGCGCCCTCCGCCGCCCCGGCCGCCCCGTCCGTCCCGTCCGTCCCGTCCTGGGACGGCGCCGCCGCGGGACGGCCGGTCGCGCCGGGTTCGGTCATGTTCACCCCGGCGGCGACGAGCTTGTCGATCAGCGGCGCGAGCGCGGCGATCTCCTCGACGCAGACCTCGGCCTTGTCCGCGCCGATCCCGTCGACCTCCTGGAACGCCTCGGCGTCCGCCGCGCGGATCGCGTCCATCGTGCCGAAGTGGCGGGCGATGCGCCGGGACAGGGAGCGGCCGGTCTTGCGCACCCCGAGCGCGCAGAAGACCTTGTTCAGCGGCTTCGCCTTCGCGGCCTCGATCGCGGCGAGCAGGTTCGCGGTGCTCGTCTCGCCCATCCGGTCGAGCCCGATGACCTGCTCGCGGGTGAGGGCGAACAGGTCGGCGAAGTCCGCGATGAGCCCCGCCGCGACGAGCTGGTCGATGCGGCTCCCGGCGAGGCCCTCGATGTCCAGGGCGTCGCGGCCGGCGGCGTAGCGGACGGACGCGACGGCGTGGCAGTCGCGGCCGCGCACGCAGCGCCACCGCTGCTGCGACACGTCGATCTCGTCGCCGCAGCGCGGGCAGACCTCGGGGACCTCGATCGGCTTCTCGTCGCCGGTGCGCAGGTGCGCCACCGGCGCCTCCACGCGGGGGATCACGTCCCCCGCCTTGTAGACGGTGACGTGGTCGCCGAGCAGCAGCCCGCGCCGCTCGATGTCGGCGGCGTTGTGCAGGGTGGCGTACTCGATGACCGAGCCGTCCACCTCGACGGGCTCGAGATGGGCGCGGGGCGCGATGACGCCGGTGCGGCCCACGTTCCACTCGACGCCGACCAGGCGGGTGATCTTCTCGACGGCCGGGAGCTTGTAGGCGACCGCCCAGCGCGGCGCGCGCGACGACAGCCCCGCGTCGGCCTGGTCGGCGGCGGCGTCCGCCTTGATCACGATGCCGTCGATGCCGAAGTCGAGGTCCGCGCGCAGCGCCGCGATCTCCCGGACCCGCTCCAGCACCGCCGCCACGCTCGTCGCGGTCGTCCCGGGGACGGGCGTGACGGCGACGGTGCGCGCGCCGAGCCCGGCGACGAACTCCATCACCTCGCTGTGCGGCAGCCCGCGGAGCCGTTCCGCGAGCTCCTCCCCGGTGCCGTCCATCGGCAGTGCGCCGTAGGCGAAGAAGGTCATCTCGACCTGGTAGGCGCGGTCCCGGGCGCGCAGCGACCCGGCGGCGGCGCTGCGCGGGTTGGCGAACGCGGCGCCGCCCGCGCCGGTGCGCGCCGCGTTGGCGGCCTCGAACTGGGCGCGGGTCATCAGCACCTCGCCGCGCAGTTCCACGGTGACCGGCTCGGCGAGCCGCTCCGGCAGCCCCTCGATCATGCCCTTGCCGTGCGAGACGTCCTCGCCCGCGGCCCCGTCGCCCCGCGTCACCAGCCGCGCGAGCCGGCCGTCCTCGTAGCGGGCGGAGACGGCGAGGCCGTCCAGCTTCGGCTCCACGCTCCAGACCTCGACGTCGCGGCCGATCCGGCGGGCGACCCCGGCGGCCCACGACTCGAGGTCGTCGGCGGAGAACACGTTGTCCAGGCTCAGCATGGGGACGGTGTGCGGCACGTCCCCGACCACGGCTCCCCCGGCGACCTTGCCGGTCGGCGAGTCGGGCAGGACGTGCCCGGGGTGCGCGGCCTCGTAGGCGGCGATCCCGCGCACGAGCCGGTCGAACGCGTCGTCGTCCAGCGGCGAGTCGCCGCCGCCGTAGTAGGCGGCGGACGCGGTGACGGCGGTCTGGACGGCGGCGGCGTACGCGGCCTGGTCGCCGATCTCGGTCGTGGGGGCCGGTGTCTCGGTCATGTCCGTAGTCTTCCCGGCGGCACCGACATTTCCGGCGTTTCGGGAGGTGGCGGGCCCGGCTCCGCTCAGGTGGGCGTCCTGCGGGGCGGCCCCGCCTCCGGCAGCGCGCCGCTCCCGGCGGCCGGCGCGGCGCCCGGCCCGGCGGTCAGCTCCTCGAAGGCCCGGACGAGCGCTCCCGCGAAGCCGTCCGCCTCGGGCAGCAGGCGCGGATCGGCGGTCACCGCGACGTGCAGCGCGCCGTTCCAGCCGAGCGCCCCCACCGCGAGGGGCACCCCGTCGGCCAGCGGCAGGATCGGGTGGACGTCGCCCAGCGGCACCCCCGCGAGCGACATCGCCGTGTCCGGGCCGGGCATGTTCGACACGATCGCGCCGAAGAACCGCGCACGGTACACGGCGCGGGCGGCGCGCGCGTGCAACCGGGGCGGCAGCGCGCCGAGGAGCCGCAGGACGGCGGTGCTCGCCACCGCCCGCCCGGACGCGCGGCGCCGCTCGGCGGAGCGGTGCACGGCCGCGAGCCGGTCCCGCAGCGGGCGGCGGTCGACCGGCACGTCCAGCCGCAGCGCGGCGGTCAGGTTGCCGGGGACGGCGGTGCGGCCGCGGCCCGGCGGGGCGGGGGCGCGCAGCGTGACCGGCACCGCCGCGCGCAGCACCGGCGGCGCGCCCGCGCGCGGCGCCCGCCCGTCCGCCGCCTCGCCGCGCCCGGCGAGGACCTCCCCGACCAGCGCGAGGAGCAGGTCGGTCACCCGCACCCCGGCGGCACGGGCGGCGGCGCGGACGCGGTCCAGCGGGAGGGTCGCGGTGCCGTACCGGCGGCGGGCGCCGAGCGGCCCGGTGATCGCGACGGTGGGCGCGGCGCCGTCGCGGGCGAGCGCGACGAGCCCCGGGACGACCGCGGCGGCGCGCACCAGCCGTCCGGGGCCGCGCGGGACGTCCGCCTCGGGGAGCGGGGGCTCGAGGATGCCGCGCAGGATGTCGACGACGCCGATCCCGTCGGCGATCGCGTGGTGCATGACGATCACGGCCGCGTCCCGCCCGCCGGGCCCGCCCCGGACGAGGCAGAACCGCCACAGCGGCCGGTCGCGGTCCAGCGGGGTCGCCGCCAGCCGCGCCACGACCTCGTCCAGGGCGCGGCGGCCGTCCCGTTCGGCCGCGGGCGCCTGGACCTCCACGACGTGCAGGTCGAGGTCGACCTCGTCGACCGGCACCCACCGCGGACGGCGCAGGAGCCCGGCCGGGGCGACGCGCTGGGTGAGGCGGGGCAGCCGGGGCAGCCGCTCGGCCAGCAGGGCGCGGACCCGCTCCACCGGCGGGCCGGGCCCGGCGAACTCGGCGACCCCGCCGACGACCTGCGGGACGCCGCCGTCCTCGACGTACAGGAAGAACGCGTCGGGCGCCGCCACGCGCTGCGCGCGCCCGGCGCCGCCGGCGTCCGCCCGGCCGCGGCGGCCGCGCCACAGCCGGACGCGCAGCCGCTCGGCGGCCGCGGCGGCGGGCACCAGCAGCAGCCCGCCGGGGATGTCGATGACGTAGTGGGCGGCGGTCGCGACGATGACCGCGCTCGTCACCGCCAGGTGCAAAACGCAGAGCCACAGGAACGCGGGCCCGCAGCGGGCGCGGACGGCGGCGGCGCCGATCCACGCGATCCACCCGATGTGCAGGCTCGGCATCGCCGCGTAGGGGTTGGCGCCCGCCGAGACCACGCCCGTCCCCCAGGTGACGGGCGGATGGTGCAGCGCGATGATGTCGGTGTAGCCGCCGCCGGGCAGCAGGCGCGGCGGGGCGACCGGCCACAGCGCGAAGCACACGACCGCGATCAGCGTCATCCAGATCAGCGTGTTGCGGGCCCACGGGTACGCGGGGCTCCGCCGCCACCACAGGTACCCGAGGAACCCGAAGGTGCCGATGACGTAGGTGGTCGCGTACTCCCAGGCGGCGAGGGCGCCGAGCACCTCGTGCCCCGCCAGGGCGGCGTTGAGGGACCGCTCGACGTCCAGCCCGGTCCGGCGCTCGAGGTCGAGCAGGAAGCGGCCGTTCGCGTCGGCGGCCGCGCGGTCCCCGGCGAACGCGTGCGTGGCCAGCACGTACACGGCGAGGACGAGCAGGCCGACGGCGATCTCCCGCGCCGGCGCCGCGCGCCCGTGTCGTGCCACGCCGCCCTCCCCGGCTCGGCCGCCTGCCCCCACACCGCTCATCCTTCCCCGGTTGCGCCGCGAGTCCACGACCGACCGGCGTCCGGGACGGGCCGGGGCGCATGTGGGTTTTTCTGCGATGAACCACGCTTCCCCCTTGACTCGGACACAAGTGAGGCATAAATACAAGAGAACAAGCTTAAACAGGAGGAAACCAACATGCTTTCGGGAACGGGCCGCGCATGATCGTCACGCTGACGCTCAACCCGAGCCTCGACCGGACGATCGAGGTGGACGTGCTGACGCGCGGCGCGGTGATCCGGGCCCGTTCGGCGCGCCTCGACCCGGGCGGCAAGGGCGTCAACGTCTCCCGCGCGCTGCTGGCCAACGGCGCCGACTCCACCGCCGTGCTCGCGGTGGGCGGCGCCGACGGCGAGGAGCTGCGGCGGCTGCTGCGGGCCGAGGGGCTCCCCGTCCGCGCGGTCCGGGTCGCCGGGCGCACCCGCTCCAACGTCACCGTCGTCGAGCCGGACGGCGTCGTCACCAAGCTCAACGAGCCGGGCGGCCCGCTGTCCCCCGCGGAGCTGGACGAGGTCACCGGCGCCGTCGAGGCCGCGGCGGCGGGCGGGGCCGGCTGGGTGGTCTGCTGCGGGAGCCTGCCGCCGGGCGTCCCCGACACCGCCTACGCCGCGCTGTGCCGCCGGTTCGCGGCGGACGGCGCCCGGGTCGCGGTCGACACCAGCGGGCCCGCGCTGCGCGCGGCGGTCGCCGCCGGCCCCGACCTGGTCAAGCCGAACCTGGAGGAGCTCGCCGAAGCCGTCGGCGGCCCGGTCGGCACGGTCGCCGACGCCGTCGAGGCGGCGGGCGAGCTGCGCGCGCAGGGCGCCCGCGGCGTGCTCGTCAGCCTCGGCGCGGAAGGGGCCGTGCTGGTCGACGACGACGGCGTGCTCAGCGGCGACGCCCCGGTGGCGCGGCCGCGCAGCACGGTCGGCGCCGGCGACGCCCTGCTCGCCGGGTTCCTCGCCGCGGGCGCGCGCGGCGAGCGCGCCCTCGCCGAGGGCCTGGCCTGGGGCGCCGCCGCGGTCCGGCTGCCCGCCAGCCGGATGCCGGGGGCGCGCGACGTCCGCCGCGACATCGTCCGCATCCACCCGCGCCCCGACCTGGCCCGTCCCCTCCTCACCTGACCCCTCCCGGGCCGCCCGGGACCACCCCACCCCCGAACGACAGGAGGCCGCGATGGCCACCGCGTACACCCCCGAGCCCGCGGGCGGCGGGCTCCGCGCGACCGTCCAGCGGTTCGGCGGCAAGCTCGCCGGGATGGTGATGCCCAACATCGGCGCGTTCATCGCCTGGGGCCTGATCACCGCGTTGTTCATCCCGACCGGCTGGCTGCCGAACGAGGACCTCGCCGAGCTCGTCGACCCGATGATCAAGATGCTGCTGCCGGTGCTGATCGGCTACACCGGCGGCCGCATGGTGCACGGGCAGCGCGGCGCCGTGGTGGGCGCCGTCGCCACCGTCGGCATCGCCGTCGGCGCGGAGCAGCCGATGTTCCTCGGCGCGATGATCATCGGCCCGCTCACCGCGTACCTGCTGAAGCTGTTCGACGACCTCGTGCAGGACCGCGTCCGCACCGGCTTCGAGATGCTGGTGGACAACTTCTCCGCCGGGATCATCGGCGCCGCCATGGCGGTCGCCGGGCGCGCCGTGATCGGCCCGGTGATGGGCACCGTGTCCGACTGGGCCGGGGACGCCGTCGGGTGGCTCGTCGAGCACAACCTGCTGCCGCTGACGTCCCTGCTGGTCGAGCCCGCGAAGGTGCTGTTCCTCAACAACGCCGTGAACCACGGCGTGCTCACCCCGCTCGGCATCCAGCAGGCGACCGAGACCGGCAAGTCCGTCCTGTTCATGATCGAGTCGAACCCCGGTCCGGGCATCGGCGTGCTGCTCGCGTACCTGTTCTTCGGCCCGAAGCGGCTGCGCCCGAGCGTCCCCGCCGCCGCGATCATCCAGTTCTTCGGCGGCATCCACGAGATCTACTTCCCGTACATCCTGATGAAGCCGCGGATGATCCTCGCGGCGATCGCGGGCGGCATGACCGGCGTGGCGATCTTCGCGGCGACCGGCGTCGGGCTGGTCGCGTCGCCGTCCCCCGGCAGCATCTTCGCCTACCTGGCGCAGACGCCGCGGGGCGCCGGGAACTGGTTCGGCGTGTACGGCGGCCTGCTCGCCTCCGCCGCCGTCTCGTTCGGGGTCGGCGCCGCCCTGCTCGGCTTCGGGCGGCTGGCCGAGCCGGACGGCGCCGGCGACGGCGGCGACGGGACGGCCGCGAAGGACGGCGAGGACGCGTCCGACGCGCCCGGCACGCGGAACGAGGCCGGCGCGCAGAGCGAGGCCGGCGGGAACGAGGCCGGCGGGAACGAGGCCGGCGGGAACGAGGCCGGCGAGGACGCCGCCGGCGGCAAGGCCGACGAGACGAAGGTGGGCGCCGGCGGGCGGGCCGGCGACGAGACCGCCCCCGAGACCGACGCCGCCCCGGTGACCGACCGACCCACCGAAGGGACCCCACGATGAACGGCAAGGACGTCCGCAAGCTCGTGATCGCGTGCGACGCCGGGATGGGCAGCAGCGTCATGCTCGCCGGCCACCTCCGCAAGACGCTGAAGAAGCAGGACGTGACGGTCGAGCACACCCCCGTCGACTCGATCCCCGCCGACGCCGACGTGGTCGTCTGCCACAGCGGCCTCGCCGCGCGGGCCCGGCGGGGCGCCGCCGACGGCACCCCGGTGATCCCGTTCGAGGTCTACCTCGGCGACCCGGCCGTCGACCGGCTCGTCAAGGTGATCAAGGACGGCGGTGAGGTCGGTGGCTGACCCCGCCGCGGGCGCGGCGGCGCGGCTGCTGGACCCGGCCGCGATCCGGCTGCACGAGCGGGCCGCCGGCCGCGACGAGGCCGTCCGGCTGTGCGGGCGGGTGCTCGTGGACGCCGGCGCGGTCGAACCCGGCTACGTCGACGCGATGCTCGAGCGGGAACGCTCGATCTCCACCTTCCTCGGGGAGGGCGTGGCGATCCCGCACGGGACCGCGGCGGGCCGCGACCTGGTCCGCCGCGACGCCCTCGCCGTCGTCCGGTTCCCGGACGGCGTCGACTGGGGCGGCCCGGAGGCCACCGTGTGCATCGCGATCGCGGCGCGCGGCGACGGCCACATCGGGATCCTGGCGGAACTCGCCCAGGTCCTGCTCGACCCGGACCGGGCCCGCGCGCTGCGCGAGGCCGCGGCCCCCGAGGACGTCCTGCGCCTGCTCGATCCTGCGGGCGCGGACGGAACGACCGAAGACGACCGACTCGAAGAACAGGAACCGACCGGATGAAGGTAGCCCGTTTCCACGCCCCCGGCGACATCCGCCTGGAGGACGCGCCCGAGCCGGAGCCCGGCCCGGGCGAGCTGAAGATCCGCGTGCGGAACTGCTCCGCCTGCGGGACGGACGTGAAGATCTCCCGGTTCGGGCACCACCACATCGTCCCGCCGCGGGTGATGGGGCACGAGATCGCCGGGGAGGTCGTCGCGGCGGGCCCCGGCGCGGACGACTGGGCGCCGGGCGACCGCGTCCAGGTCATCGCCGCGATCCCGTGCGGCGACTGCGCCGAGTGCCGGCGCGGCCGGATGACGGTGTGCGCCGCGCAGGAGTCGATGGGCTACCACTACGACGGCGCGTTCGCCCAGTACATGATCGTCCCGGCGAAGGTGCTCGCCGTGAACGGGGTGAACCGCGTCCCGGACGGCGTGTCGTTCGCGGAGGCGTCGGTGGCCGAGCCGCTCGCGTGCGTCCTCAACGGGCAGGAGCTGGCGCGGGTCGGCGAGGGCGACGACGTCGTGGTGTTCGGGTCGGGGCCGGTGGGGTGCCTGCACGTGCGGGTGGCGCGGGCGCGCGGCGCGGCGCGGGTGTTCCTCGTCGAGGTCAACGCCGAGCGGCTGGAGCGGGCGGCGGCGGTGGTCAAGCCGGACGCGGCGATCGACGCGGGCGCGTCCGACGTCGTCACCGAGATCCTGGACCGGACGGGCGGGCGCGGCGCCGACGTCGCGATCACCGCGGCCGCGTCGGGCGCGGCGCAGGAGACGGCGCAGCGGCTGATGGCGCCCCGCGGGCGGGTCAGCCTGTTCGGCGGCCTGCCGAAGGACGCGCCGGTCATCTCCGTCGACGCGAACCGGGTGCACTACCGGGAGCTGAGCCTCGTCGGCGCGAACGGCTCCAGCCCCGCCCACAACGCCCGCGCGCTGGACCTGATCGCCTCCGGGGCGGTCCCGGTCGACGACCTGATCACGCACCGGCTGTCGCTGGACGACCTGCACGAGGCGCTCGACCTCGTCACCCGGGGCGCCGCCATCAAGGTGACCATCGAACCCTGACCGGAAGGAGGGCACGCGATGCCCGAACGGACCGTGGTCCTCGGCTCGGCGCAGGGGCTGCACGCCCGGCCGGCGAAGATCTTCGTGGAGGAGGCGGCGCGGCAGCCCGTCCCGGTGTTCGTCCGGACCGGGGAGCGCGGCCCGGTCCCGGCCGGGGGCCTGCTGGGGGTGCTGTCGCTGGGCGCCGGACCGGGCGCCGAGGTGACCCTGTCGGCGGACGGCGACGGCGCCGACGCCGTCCTGGACGCGCTGGCGGCGCTGCTCGCCCGCGACCTGGACGCCGAACCGGACGCCGAACCGGACGCCGGGCCCGGCCCCGCGGCCGGCGCGGCGCCCTGACCGGGCCGCCGCGGGAACGTCGGGCGGGCCGGGGGCGTCGGGGACAATGGCGGGCATGTACGCCGAGGAACGACAGCAGGCGATCCTTGCCCTGGCCCGCTCGAAGGGGCGGGTGGACGTCGTGGCGCTCGCGGAGGAGTTCTCGGTGACGACCGAGACGATCCGCCGCGACCTGACCGTCCTGGAGCGGGCCGGGACGATCCGGCGGGTGCACGGCGGCGCGATGCCGGTCGAGCGCCTCGGCTTCGAACCGGAGCTGGCCGCGCGGGACGCGGTGCTGACCGAGGAGAAGCAGCGGATCGCGAAGGCCGCGCTGGCCGAGCTGCCCGCCGAGGGGTCGATCATCGTGGACGCCGGGACGACCACGGCCCGGTTCGTCCAGCTCCTGCCGACCGACCGCGAGCTGACCGTGATCGTCAACTCGCCGCCGCACGCGGCCGTGCTCGCCGCCCGCCCCAACCTCACGGTGATCATCCTGGGCGGGCGGGTGCGGCCGCGGACGCTGGCCACGGTGGACGACTGGGTGCTGCGGCCGCTCGCCGACCTGTGGGTGGACGTGGCGTTCATGGCGACGAACGGATGCTCCGTGGAGCGCGGCCTGACCACGTCCGACCAGGCGGAGGCCGCGGTGAAGCGGGCGATGATCGCCTCGTCGCGGCGGCGGGTGCTGCTCGCCGACCGCACCAAGATCGGGCACGATCACCTGGTGCGGTTCGGCGACGTGTCGGACATGGACGTCCTGATCACCGACACCGGGCTGGACACCGACCTCGCCGCCGACCTCGCCGCCGCCGGTCCCGAGATCGTCCGGGCGTGACCGGACCGGCCGGTAGGCTGTCGGCCGGTCTCGGGGCGGTGCGGGAACGGCGCGCCCGCCCGGGGCCGCCGGACGGAGGTGGAGCGGTGGCGCGGGCGTCGGCAGAGCGGGCCCCGGAGGAGGCGTCCGTCCCGGACCGGCTCCTGGCCGAGGCGACCCGGCTGTTCGCCGAGAAGGGGTTCGCCGACGCCTCGGTGCAGGAGATCGTGGCCGCGGCGGGCGTCACCAAGGGCGCGATGTACCACTACTTCGGCTCCAAGGACGACCTGCTCTACGAGATCTACCACCGGCTGCTCGCGCTGCAGATGGGCAGGCTGGAGCGGATCGCCGACGGGCCCGGCACGGCGGCGGAGCGGCTGCGCGCCGCCGCCGTCGACGTCCTGGAGACCTCGTTCCGGCACCTGGACGACTTCACCGTGTTCTTCCAGTCGACGCACCTGCTGCGGCGCGACCGGCGGGAGGCCGTCCGGGCGGAGCGCCGCCGATACCACGAGCGGTTCCGGGCGCTGGTCGAGGAGGGGCAGCGCGAGGGGTCGTTCCGCGCGCCGCCCCCGGCCGACATCGCCGTGCACTTCTTCTTCGGCACCGTCCACCAGCTCGGCACGTGGTACCGGCCGGGCGGGCGGCTGGAGACGGCGGCGATCAGCGAGCACTACGTCGACCTGTTCCTCAACGGCCTGCGGAGCTGAGGCCGGGGGCCCGCTCAGTCCTTCTCGACGCGCTCCACCTTCAGTTCCGATCCGGCATGGCGCGCCCGGAGCGGCTTCTTGTCCCACTTCCCGACCGTGGTCTTGGGAATCTCGTCCAGGAACGTCCAGTTCTCGGGGACCTGCCAGCGGGCGACCTTGCCGGCGAGGAATGCGGCGAGTTCGGCGGCGGTCGCGGTTTCGCCGTCCCGCAGGACGACGCAGGCGAGCGGGCGCTCGTCCCAGCGGGGGTCCGGGATCCCGATGACGGCGGCCTCCGCCACCGCCGAATGCGCCATGAGGTGGTTCTCCAGCTCGACGGACGAGATCCACTCGCCCCCGGACTTGATGACGTCCTTGACCCGGTCGGTGATCTGGTAGAAGCCGCGGTCGTCGATCGTGCCGATGTCGCCGGTGCGCAGCCAGCCGTCGTGGAACTTCTCCGGCGCCGGGTCCCGGTGGTAGGCGCCGGTGATCCACGGGCCGCGGACCTCGATCTCGCCGACGCTCGTCCCGTCCCACGGCAGCTCGTCGCCCGCGTCGCCCACGATCCTCATCTCGACGCCGGCGGCGACGCGGCCCGACTTCATCCGCCAGTCGACGTCCCGCGCGGTGCCGGGCTCGACGCCGGGCGGCGGGAACGCCATGCCGCCGAGCGGGCTGGTCTCGGTCATCCCCCAGCCCTGGATGATCCGCAGGCCGTAGCGCTCCTCGAAGCGCTCCAGCAGGACGCGGGGCGCGGCGGCGCCGCCGGACGTGCCGGACCGCAGCGACGACAGGTCGATCTCGTGCTGCTCGCCGTGCGCGAGGATCGCGTTCCAGATCGTCGGGACGGCCGAGGCGAGCGTGCTGCGCTCGGCCTCGATGAACGCCGTCAGGTGCTCGGCCTGCATGAACGGCCCGGGCATGTGCAGCGTCGCGCCCGACAGGAACGCCCCGTACGGCAGCCCCCACGCGTTGACGTGGAACATCGGGACGATCGCCAGCACCCGGTCGGCCTCGGTGATGCCGACGAGCGACGCCGACTGGACGGCCATCGCGTGCAGGAACGTGGACCGGTGCGAGTACACGACGCCCTTGGGGTCGCCGGTGGTGCCGCTGGTGTAGCACATGGACGCGGCGGCGCGCTCGTCCACGTCGGGCCACGCGAAGCCGGGCTCCTCGGCGGCGAGCAGGTCGCGGTAGCGCAGCACGGGCGCGCCGTTGCCGTTGCGCTCGAGCGGCGCGGCGTCGCCGTCGCCGACCACGACGAACGCCTCCACGGCGGGGAGCCGGTGGACGACGCGGGCCAGCAGCGGAACCAGGCTGTCGTCGACGATCACGACCTGGTCGTCGGCGTGGTTGATGATGTGCGCGAGCTGCTCGGGGAAGAGCCGGATGTTCAGGGTGTGCAGGACGGCGCCCATCGCGGGCACCGCGAAGTACGCCTCGAGGTGCTCCTGGTTGTTCCACTGGAACGTCGCGACCCGGTCGCCGGGGCGCACGCCGAGCCGGGTGAGGGCCGCGGCGAGCCGCTCGGCGTTGGCGGCGACCTCCGCGAAGGTCGCCCGCCGGGGTTCCCCGCCGCCGGTCCACGTCACGCACTCGCTGCGCCCGTAGACCCGGGCCCCGTGCCGCAGGATCGCGGCGACCGACAGAGGGAAGTCCTGCATCGTGCTCTGGATCATTGCTTTTCTCCCAGTTCTTCCAGGGCCTCCAGCCCCGACTTCAGCAGCGGCTCCACGGCGGCGCCGATCGCCTCGAAGCCCTCCCCCACCGTCTGGCCGCGCAGGTACCGGTAGTGGATGCCTTCGGAGATGACCGCGAGCTTGAAGCAGGCGAGCCCGACGTAGAAGCCGAGCGCCGCCAGGTCGCGGCCGCTCCGCTCGGCGTAGCGGGCGGCGACGTCGTCCGGCGACGGGAACCCGGGCGCCCGCATGGCGTCGCCCCGCCCCGGCTCGGGCGCCGGCCGCCGCATGTAGACGAGGAGGAGCGCCAGGTCGGTGAGGGGGTCGCCGAGCGTCGCCATCTCCCAGTCGAGGACCGCGGCGACGCGGTCGTCCGCGTCGACGAGGAGGTTGTCGAGCCGGTAGTCGCCGTGGACCACCGCGGCCGGGGACCGGGCGGGGACGTTCGCCGCCAGCCGGGCGTGCAGGGCGTCGGCGTCCGGGAGGTCGCGGCTGCGGGACGCGTCGAGCTGCTTCTTCCAGCGCCGCACCTGCCGCTCCAGGAAGCCGTCCGGACGGCCGAAGCCGGCGAGTCCCGCCTCGTCCGGATCGACGCGGTGCAGCGCGGCGAGGGTGTCGACCATCCGCTCCCCGACGGCCGCGGTGCGCTCCGGGCCGAGCGGCGCCAGCTCGGCAGCATCCCGGTACGGGGTGCCCTCGACCTTCTCCATCACGTAGAACGGCGCGCCGATGACGTCGGGGTCCGCGCAGAGGGCGTACGTCTCGGGGACGGGCACGCCGCCGCCCGCGAGCGCGCTCATCACCCGGTGCTCGCGGGACATGTCGTGGGCGGTGGCGAGCACGTGGCCGAGCGGCGGTCGGCGCACGATCCAGCGGGCGGCGCCGTCGGTGACCTCGTAGGTGAGGTTGGAGCGGCCGCCCGCGACGACGCGGGCGCGCAGCGGGCCGGTGACGGCGCCCGGGCGGGCCGCGTCGAAGAAGGCGCGGAACCGGTCGAGGTCGAGGCCGGGCACGTCGGTCCCGAACCCGGCGGGTCCGGGGGCCGCGGGCCCGCGCGCGTCCGGGGCGGGGGCGGCGGAGTCGTCGAGCACCCGCCGAGGACACCATACCGACCGGTCGGTACGCAAGGGTCGGGCCTGATCCGCCGCCGAGACTGTGCCCGGCGACCAAAGGCCGCCCGGGATTTCTGTGGTTCGGGACGTATCGCCCGGGGCGGCCCGGGGCGTTTGATCGGGGCCATGAAGATCGCCGCGCGGGCGGCGGCGGTCACCGCGGCACTGGTGCTCGCGATGACCGCCGCCCACCCCCTGCCCGCCGGGGCGTCACCGGACGCGAGCCCGTCCGCGACCGGCCCGAGCCCCGCCAC
>NZ_QHJN01000003.1:0-27359 GCF_003947565.1 Actinomadura sp. WAC 06369
GACCGGTCCCGCGTGGGCCCGCGCGTCCGCCGGGGACCGCGGTCCGCGAGGTGAGGCATACTGGTGGGTGGCTGGGAGACTGTCACGGTTGCTCGCTTTGACCCGCGCCCGCGCGGACTAGTATCCTGCGGGTTTGTTGTATGCGTCGGCGCCTGCCCGGGCGGTGGGATGGCGACGGCATCCACGTGTCGGTGTGCCCCATGTGCGCTCGCACGGGCCCCGGCCTCCCGGAGCGCCCGATCGGAACGAGAACGAGCCCGATCGGCGCGAGCAGGAGATCCGCTAGAAAGTCGACGAGAAACGAAGGCTGACGACCGTGCGCACGTACACCCCTAAGCCCGCTGACGTTCAGCGTCAGTGGTACGTCATCGACGCGACCGATGTCGTGCTGGGCCGTCTCGCCAGTCATGTCGCGCAGCTGCTTCGGGGTAAGCACAAGCCGATCTACGCTCCGCACCTCGACACCGGTGACTTCGTCGTCATCGTGAACGCCGACAAGGTGTCGCTGTCCGGCAACAAGCTGGAGCAGAAGCGGGCGTACCGGCACTCGGGCTACCCGGGCGGACTGCGGTCGGTGAACTACGCCGACCTGCTGGCCAAGAACCCCGAGCGGGCCGTCGAGAAGGCGATCAAGGGCATGCTGCCCAAGACCACCCTCGGCCGCCAGATGTTCCGCAAGGTGAAGGTCTACGCCGGTCCGGAGCACCCGCACCAGGCGCAGAAGCCGGTCCCGTTCGAGATCACCCAGATCAGCCAGACCGGCAGCTGAAGCAGAGAACCGGTCGGCGTCAGGACGTGGAACGTCCGCCAGTCGCCGTACCGATCCGGTCGGCGTCGGGGCACAGCGCCCTCGCGTCGTCCGGTTGCGTGCACGCGGCCGCGTGCGCGTCCGAACCAGTGGCCGCCGGGGCACCCGACGACCGGGCCAGCCGCCCTGGCTAGAAGACCCTAGGAGAACCGTGGACGAGTCCACCGGCACCGAGACGCCCGAGGGCGTCGAGTTCGACTCGTACGAGGACGCGCCGTCCGAGTACACCACCGAGAGCCCCGAGGCCGAGGGCGAGGGCTACCTCGGCCAGCCGGTCGCGACCGGCCCCGCCGCCGGCACCGGCCGCCGCAAGCAGGCCATCGCGCGGGTGCGCATCGTCCCCGGTAACGGCCAGTGGAAGATCAACGGCCGTACGCTGGACCAGTACTTCCCGAACAAGGTCCACCAGCAGATCGTGAACGAGCCGTTCGTCCTGCTGGGCCTGGAGGGCCAGTTCGACGTGCTCGCGCGCGTGAACGGCGGCGGCACCACCGGCCAGGCCGGTGCGCTGCGCCTCGGCATCTCCCGCGCGCTGCAGTTCGCGAACATCGAGCACCGCCCGGCGCTGAAGAAGGCCGGGTTCCTCACCCGCGACGCGCGGGTGCCGGAGCGCAAGAAGGCCGGTCTCAAGAAGGCCCGCAAGGCTCCGCAGTACAGCAAGCGTTGATCGACGGCACGAGCCGCCGCACCCCATGGCTTCTCCGTGGCCGACCCCGCATGGTCGGCGCGCCGGGTGCGGCGGCTCGTCCGCTTTTTCCGGTTCGTTCGCTTTGTATGCCGCACGGCACGGCCGGGACGCCGCACGTCCCGTCCCGTCCGGGCGGCTTTTTTCGTCTCTCCGGGAGTTGAACTGTGGCTCGTCTGTTCGGGACCGACGGCGTGCGGGGGCTCGCCAACCGTGATCTGACCGCCCGGCTCGCCATGGACCTGTCCGTCGCCGCGGCGCGGGTCCTCGGCGAGCAGGGCGAGTTCCGGGGGCATCGGCCGCTGGCGGTGGTCGGGCGCGATCCGCGCGCGTCCGGCGAGTTCCTGGAGGCCGCCGTCGTCGCGGGCCTCGCCAGTTCCGGTGTGGACGTGCTGCGCCTGGGCGTCCTGCCCACCCCGGCGGTCGCGTACCTGACGCACCAGCTGCACGCCGACCTCGGCGTGATGCTGTCGGCGTCGCACAACCCGGCCCCCGACAACGGGATCAAGTTCTTCGACCGGTCCGGGCACAAGCTGCCCGACGAGACCGAGGACCGCATCGAGGCGCGGCTCGGCGAGGAGTGGGACTGGCCGACCGGCGCCGGCGTCGGCCGCGTCCGCGACGCGCACGGCGCGGTCGAGCAGTACGTGGCGCACCTCGTCGCGTCCGTCCCGGTGTCGCTGGACGGCCTGCGCGTCGTCGTCGACTGCGCGAACGGCGCGTCGTGCGACGTCGCGCCGGAGGCGCTGCGCCGCGCGGGCGCCGAGGTCTTCACGATCGGCACCGCCCCGGACGGCCTCAACATCAACGCCGGGTGCGGTTCGACGCACCTGGACGCGCTCCGCGCCGCGGTCCGCGAGCACGGCGCCGACGCCGGCATCGCCAACGACGGCGACGCGGACCGCTGCCTCGCCGTGACCGCCGCCGGCGAGGTCGTCGACGGCGACCAGATCATGGCGATCCTCGCGCTGGAGATGCGCGATTCCGGCGCCCTCACCGCCGACACCGTCGTCGCGACCGTGATGTCGAACCTCGGCTTCAAGACGGCGATGCGGGAGGCCGGGATCACGGTCGTCGAGACCGCCGTCGGCGACCGGTACGTGCTGGAGGCGATGAAAGCGGGCGGGTTCGTCTTCGGCGGCGAGCAGTCCGGCCACGTCATCATGCTCGACCACGCCACCACCGGCGACGGCGTCCTCACCGGCCTGCACCTCCTCGCGGCGATGGCGCGGCGCGGCCGCCCGCTGGACGAGCTCGCGAAGGCGATGACGCGGCTGCCGCAGGTGCTGGTGAACGTCAAGGGGGTCGACAAGGCCCGCGCGAAGACGTCCCCCGAGCTGGCCGCGGCCGTCGCCGCCGCCGAGGCCGGCCTGGGCGAGACCGGCCGGGTGCTGATCCGCCCGAGCGGCACCGAGCCGATGGTCCGCGTGATGGTCGAGGCGGCGTCGCAGGAGCAGGCGCAGAGCGTCGCCGACCACCTCGCCGGCGTCGTCCGAGCCGCCCTCGGCTGAGCCGTCCGGCCCTCGCCCCGCGGTCGGTGCTTCCCCGCGGGGCGAAGTCCCTCGCGTCCGGCGGCTTCGCTAGCGCTGCTCGATGTCCAGGCGGCCGACCTTGAGGTGCCTGATCTCGACCGTTCCGGCCTCCAGGTGCTCGACGATCGCCCGCTTGACGACGAGCTTGCCAATGCCGACGGCGCCGACGGCGACCGCGCCGACGGCGAGCGCGCCCAGCGCCAGGGCGCCGAGCGCGTTGCCGAGGCGCAGGTCGAAGCCGATGGCGGACGCGCCGGTGACCTGGGCGCCCGCGGCGCGGGCGCCGACGGCGCGCTCCGTCCGGACGCGGGGGCGTTCGTCCCGCTCGTCGGCGGGCTGCTCGGTGGGTTCGCTCATGCGTCGAGCATAGGGCGGCCGGTTCAGCAGCGGTCGAGGAAGCCGCCGAGCGCGCGCTCGTCCGCGGAGGTGACCGGGAGGCCGTACGCGTCGGCGACACCGATGTAGGCGACCGCGTACTCGCACTGGAACGCCTTGCGCGGCTTCCACTCGCCGGGGCCGGAGTCGCCCTTCTGCCCGTTGGGCACGCCCCACACGGCGAGCAGGTTGCGGGGGTCGTTGGCGAACCGCTCGCGCCGGTCCTCGGTCCAGCGGGACGCGCCCATCCGCCAGGCGAGCGCGAGCGGGTAGACGTGGTCGATCTGCACCTCGGCGGCGTCGGCCTTGGAGAAGGTGATCTTCCGGCCGGTGTAGGGGTCGCGGAGGAGCCCGGCGACGACGACGCAGTCGCCGCGCTTGCGGACGTCGGCGAGGTCGCGGGCGAGGACGTCGTTGCGCTGGTCGCAGCCGTTGCGGTCGGTGTCCTTCCAGCGGGTGCCGAACGCCTCGCGCTCGTAGCCGTCGCCGTCGCCTTCGGGGGCGACGCGCAGGTCCGCGAGCGCGCCGCGCGCCTCGGCCGCGCTCCCGGTCGCCTCGCCGGCCGGGGCGGGCGTCCCGGCGCCGGAGATGCCGACGTCGGCGCTGCATCCGGTGAGGAGGGCCGCGGCGAGCGCGAGGGCCGCCGCGGGTGCCGCGCGTTGCATGCCGTCACCGTCCTGGGGTTTCTGTGGGTTTTCGCCCAATTGAGGGTGAATAAACGATCTCACCGTACGGGGCGGGCGGAAGCGGCCGTGCGGGACGCCCGCCGGACGGCCGGTGCCCGGGCGCGCGGCACGTCGTCCCGCGGAGCGACTTTGGTCGGTACGGAAATCAGACCAATGGCCCACGGCATCGCTCCTAAGGGCGACGTCACCGGACAACACAGGCGATAGGTTCGGCAGCATGCCGATCATCGCCACCCAGGGCCTGACGATGAGGTTCCCCAGGGTGACCGCCCTCGACGACCTGAACGTGGCCGTCGAACCGGGCGTCGTCGGGCTCGTCGGCGCCAACGGCGCCGGGAAGTCCACGCTCATCAAGATCCTGCTGGGCCTGCAGCCGCCCACGGCCGGGACGGCGAGCGTGCTCGGGCTCGACATCGCGCGCGAGGGCGTCCGCATCCGGGAGAACGTCGGGTTCATGCCCGAGTACGAATGCCTGCCGCCGGACATCTCCGCGACCGAGTTCGTCGTCCACATGGCCCGGATGTGCGGGCTGCCCGCGACCGCCGCCCGCGAGCGCGCCGCCGACACGCTGCGGCACGTCGGGCTGTACGAGGAGCGGTACCGCCCGATGGGCGGATACTCGACGGGCATGCGCCAGCGGGTGAAGCTCGCGCAGGCGCTCGTCCACGACCCCAAGCTCGTCTTCCTGGACGAGCCGACCAACGGCCTCGACCCGGCCGGACGCGACGAGATGCTCGACCTGATCCGGCGGATCGGTACCGAGTTCGGGATCAGCGTCCTGGTCACCTCGCACCTGCTCGGCGAGCTGGAACGCGTCTGCGACCACGTGGTCATCATCGATGGCGGGAAGCTGCTGCGCTCGCAGGCCGTCGAGGCGTACACCGAGGCCAGCGGCGTCCTCACCGTGGAGGTCGAGGAGGGGCGGGACGAGCTGGGCGCGCGGCTGCACGAGCAGGGCGCGGCCGTCCGTCCCGAGGGGCGGCTCCTCGTCGTCGACATCGCGGACGAGGCGACCTACGACCTCGTCCGGGACGGCGTCGCCGACCTGGGGCTGCGGCTGGTCCGGATGGAGCAGCGGCGGCACCGCATCGAGGAGGTCTTCCAGGGAGACCCGGCCGCGGCCGCCGCGGCCGCGCAGGACCAGGGGGCGCCCCGATGAGCACCAGCACGATCCACGACATCGGCTACCGGCACTACGAGGGCCGCCGCAACGGCCGCGGGTACGTGCTGCGGTCGCTGTACGTCCACAACCTGCGGGCCGCGTTCGGGCTGGGCCGGCCCGCCCGCGCCAAGATCATGCCGTTCCTGCTCGGCGCGATCATGCTGCTGCCGGCCGCCGGGTCGGTCGCCGCGTTCGCGGTGAGCAAGCAGGCGGACGCGCTGATCCCGTACTCGGCCTACGCGGTGGTCATGCAGGTGGTCATCGCGATCTTCACGGCGACGCAGGCGCCGGTGCTGGCGTCGCGGGAGCTGCGCTTCCACGTCGTCCCGCTGTACTTCTCCCGCCCGATCGACCACCTGGACTTCGTCCTCGCCAAGATCGGCGCGATGGCGACCTCGCTGCTCGCGATCACGGCGGTGCCGATCACCGTGCTGTACGTGGGCGGGCTGGTCGCGAAGGCGCCGGACTCGGGGCGGCACCTCCTCGACTTCCTGACGGCGCTCGTCGGCTGCGTGCTGTTCGCGGCCGTGCTCGCCGCGATCGGGATGGTCGTCGCCGCGTTCACGCCCCGCCGCGGGTTCGGCGTCGCCGCGGTCATCGCCGTGTACATGCTGTCCGTCGCGTTCGTGGCGATCGTGCAGACCCTCGCCGAAGTGCAGGGCAACTACACCCTGCAGGGCTGGATGTCGCTGTTCACCCCGTTCGACCTGGTCGACACCGTCCAGGTCAGGCTGCTCGGCGCGGAACCGGCCTCGATGGCCGCGGCGCCGGGCGCCGGCGGCGGCCTGGCCGCGCTGGCCCTGTGCGCGGCGCTGGCGGCCGGCTCGATCGCGGTCCTGTATCGCCGGTTCCGGAAGGCGGGCCTCTCATGAGCGAGCTGAAACTGGAGAACGTGTCCCGCTGGTACGGCAACGTCGTCGCCGTCAACGGGGTGTCGATGACGATCGGCCCGGGCGTCACCGGGCTGCTCGGCCCGAACGGCGCCGGGAAGTCCACCCTCATCCACATGATGGGCGGGTTCCTCGCGCCGTCCTCGGGGACGGTCACGCTGGACGGCGCGCCGATCTGGCGGAACCCGGACGTGTACCGCGGCCTCGGGCTCGTCCCCGAGCGGGAGGCGGCGTACGACTTCCTCACCGGCGCCCAGTTCATCCACGCGATGGCGAAGCTCCACAAGCTGCCCGACCCGGACGCCGCCGCCCGCCGCGCGATCGGCCTCGTCGAGATGGAGTACGCCGCGGACCGCGCGATCGGCAACTACTCCAAGGGCATGAAGCAGCGGATCAAGATGGCGTCGGCGCTCGTGCACGACCCGCCCGTCCTGCTGCTGGACGAGCCGTTCAACGGCATGGACCCGCGGCAGCGGCTCCAGCTCATGGACCTCATCCGGCGGATGGCCGACGAGGGGCGCACGATCCTGTTCTCGTCGCACATCCTGGAGGAGGTCGAGCGGCTCGCCGGGCACATCGAGGTCATCGTCGCGGGGCGGCACGCCGCGTCCGGCGACTTCCGCCGGATCCGCCGGCTGATGACCGACCGGCCGCACCTGTTCCTCGTCCGGTCCGCGGACGACCGCGCGCTCGCCGCCGCGATCATCGCGGACGGGTCGGCGCGCAGCGTGCGGCTCACCGACAAGGGCCTCCAGGTCGAGGCGACCGACTTCCAGCGGTTCACCTGGCTGCTCCCGCAGGTCGCGAAGCAGGCGGACGTGCGGTTGTGGGAGGTCTCCCCGGCCGACGAGTCCCTCGAAAGCGTCTTCTCCTACCTGGTGGCGAAATGAACGCGACGATCGCGAGAATCACCTTCCGGGCGATGCTCGGCCGGCGCCGCGCGCTGCTGCTGCTCGTGCTGCCCGCCATCCTGCTGGCGCTCGCGGCCGGCATCCGCGCCACCGGCGAGGACGACCTGGAGACCGCGGCCCTCGTGCTGCAGCAGTTCGGGCTCGCGACGCTGCTGCCGCTGCTCGCGCTCATCGCCGGCACGGGCGTGATCGGCCCGGAGATCGACGACGGCCAGATCATGTACGTGCTGACCAAGCCGATCCCGCGCGGGGTGATCGTGCTGACGAAGCTGGCCGTCGCGATCGTCCTGGTCACGGCGTTCGCGGTCGTCCCGACGCTGCTCGCCGGGATCCTGCTGGCCGGGACGACCGCGGGCGTGACCGCCGCGTACACCGCGGGCGTGCTCGTCGGCGGCCTCGCCTACAGCTCGATCTTCGTGGCGCTCGCGGTCCTGAGCCGCAACGCCGTCACGGTCGGGCTGCTGTACGCGCTGGTGTGGGAGTCGCTGCTGGCGAGCTTCGCGCCGGGCGCGAAGTCCGCGTCCGTCCAGGCGTGGGCGCTGTCGGTGACGGACTCGCTGACCTCGGCGACGATGGTGGACTCGTCCGTCGGCCTGCCGCTGGCGGTCGCGCTGCTGGCCGCGGTGACGGTCGCCGGGGCGTTCCTCGCGGTGTTCCGGCTGCGCACCCTGTCGGTCGCGAGCGCCGAGTAGCCCGCGCGGTCCCGCGTCCCGTCCGGGCGCCGCCGGTCAGGGGGCGGCGTCCGGACGGGCGCGCAGCAGGCCGCGTTCCATCGCGAGGACGACCGCGTGCGTGCGGTCGCGGGCGTCCAGCTTCGCGAACACCCGCAGCAGGTGCGTCTTCACGGTGGCCTCCCCGATGACGAGCCGCCGCCCGATCTCGGCGTTCGACAGCCCGTCGGCGACCGCCCGCAGGACCTCCACCTCGCGGGGGGTCAGCGCGGCCGGGTCGGGGCGCCGCATCCGCGCGACGAGCCGCCGCGCGACGCGCGGCGCCAGCACCGTCTCGCCGCGCGCGGCGGCGTGCAGCGCGTCGACGAGCTGCTCGCGGGTCGCGTCCTTCAGCAGGTAGCCGATCGCGCCCGCCTCGACGGCGCTCTCGATCTCGGCGTCGGTGTCGTAGGTCGTCAGGATCAGCACCCGGGTGGGCGCGGCGCCCGCGACGATCCGCGCGGTGGCGCCGACGCCGTCCAGGACGGGCATCCGCAGGTCGAGCAGCGCGACGTCCGGCCGCAGCGCCGCGACGAGATCGACGGCGGCCCGGCCGTCGCCCGCCTCCCCGACGACGTCGAGCGTCGGCTCGGCCGCCAGCAGCGCGACGACCCCGCCGCGCATCACCGTGTGGTCGTCGGCGACGACGACGCGGATCTTCCGTTCGGTCATGTCAGCCCTCCCGGTCCAGGGGGATCGCGGCGAGGACGCGGGTGCCGTCGCCGGGCGCGCTGGTCACGGTCAGCTCGCCGCCGAGCTCGGCCAGCCGGCGCCGCATCCCGTCCAGGCCGAACCCGCGGGAGTCGGCGACGGCGAAGCCGCGGCCGTCGTCGGTGATCTCCAGCTCGACGCCGTCCGGCCGCCGGGTCAGGACGACCCCGACCGCGGACGCCGCCGCGTGCTTGCGGACGTTCGCGAGGGACTCCTGCGTGCAGCGCAGCAGCGCGATGCGCGTCGGCTGGTCGCAGTCGACGTCGGGCAGGTCGGCGGTGACGCGGACGCCGGTGTCCTCGGCGAACCGGTCGAGGGCGCGGCGCAGCGTCCGCGCGACCGACCCGGGCGGCCGGGTCGCCGAGCCGACGAGGACCCGCGCCTCCGCGAGGTTCTCCCGCGCGGTCCGCTCGATGGACGTGAGCTGCCGGGCGCTCGCGTCCGGGTCGGTCGCGAGGCCGGAGCGGGCGGCCTCGGCGAGCGCGACGATCGACGCGAAGCCCTGGGCGAGCGTGTCGTGGATCTCCCGGGCGATGCGCTCGCGCTCCTCCGCCGCGCCCTGCCGCTGGTGGGCCCGCGCCAGTTCCAGCCGCGCGTCGTCCAGCTCGGCGCCCAGCTCGGCGGCGCGCTCGTCGCCGCGCCGCTCGATCCGCCGGACGAGCAGGCCGCCGAGGATCCCGGCGGCGCAGCCGACGAGCGCGGCCACCAGGTTGCCGCCGGCGGCGACGCGCGGCAGGTCCTGGGCGAGGTCGCCGGCGAGGACGGCGGCGGTGCCGGCCGCGGTGAGGGCGATCGCGCGCCGCGCGCCGCCGCCGAAGATCCAGAACTGCGGCAGGGACACGACCAGCATCGCCGCGCCGCCGTCCAGCAGGTAGGAGTGCAGGCCCAGCGCCGCCACCAGCAGGGCGACGAACACACCCGGCCGGACGGCGCGGTTGCGCGGCCACGTCACGAGGACCGCGTATCCCGCGCCGAGCAGCACCAGCAGCACCAGCATCGGGGAGCGGACGGCCGCGGGCTGGTCCCGGACGGCGAGGCCGGGCGGGATCAGCCCGAACACCATCCACGCGAGCGCGTACCACTGGTGGAGCCGGAGCCGGAACCGGTCGTCCGGCGGCGCGGCCGTCCGAGTCCGCTGCGTCACGATGGTCAGCCTAGGGTTCCCGGCGACGGTTCCGCCGCGCCCGCCCCGGTCCGATCCGTCCCTGCCCGATCTATCCGTGCCCGATCCGTCCGTGCCTGTTTGATCTGCCGGGACGGCCACCAGCAGCGGTCGCCGAGCAGGAGCATCATCGCGGGGAGGACGAGGATCCGGATGATCGCGGCGTCCAGCAGCACGGCCACCGCCAGCGCGAACCCCATCTGCTTCATCTCCATGATGTGCAGGGACACGAAGCTCGCGAACACCGTCACCATGACGAGCGCCGCGCTCGTCACGACGCTCGCCGAGCGGCCGATGCCGTCCAGGACGGCCCGCCGCGTCGGGACGCCCGCCAGTGCGGCCTCACGGATGCGGCTGATGACGAACACCTGGTAGTCCATCGACAGGCCGAACAGGATGACGAACAGGAACAGCGGAACGCGGGAGCCGATGGATCCGGTCGAGTCGAAGTCGAGGAGGCCCTCGGCCCACGTCCCCTGGAACACCAGGACCAGCAGCCCGAGCGCCGCGCCCGCCGACAGCAGGTTGAGCACCACGCCGATCAGTGCGAGCACCACGGAACGGAACGCCCACACCGTCATCGCGAACGTCGCCAGCAGCAGCGCCCCGATGACGAACGGGAGCCTGCTCCGCTGGTGCCGGGGATAGTCGGCGTACCGGGCGACGTCGCCGGTCACGGCGACGTCCACGCCGAGGCGTCCGACGGTCGCGGGCACGTACTCGGTGCGGACCAGCTCCAGCGAGCGCCGCGCCCGGTCGGTGCTCGCGTGGTGCGGCACCTGGAGCCGGAGGAGGCTGGTCCGCCCGTCCGCGGACGCCAGCAGCGTCGCCGGTCCGGCGAACAGCGGGTCGCGCTCCGCCCGTCCGGCGATCTGCCGCAGCGCCGCCGCGACCTCGCCGGCGCGGTCCGCGTCCGCCCGCACGACGATCCGATGCGTCGCCTTCAGCTCGGGGAACGCCGCGTTCAGCCGGTCGAACACCCGCATGGCGGGGACGTCGCGGGGGTGGCTGTCGCGGCCCATGTCGGTCAGGTTCAGGTTCAGCAGCGGCGCGGCCGGCGCCAGCATCGCGGCCGCCGACACCAGCAGGACCGCGCCGGGCCGCCGGCCGACCGGGCGCAGCATCGCGTTCGTGATCCGCCCGGCGCCGATCCGCGGCGGCTTCGGCGCCCGGTTCCGCCGCGCCGCCCGGCGCTCCGACCACGCGCCGAGCTTCGCCAGCACCGCCGGCAGCACGGTCAGCGAGCTGACCACCGCGACGAGCGTCACCAGGATCGCCGCCGTCGCGATCGACGCGAAGATCACGTCGTCGGCGAGGTACAGGGTCGCGCTCGACACCGCCACCGCGAGACCCGAGACGACCACCGACCGTCCGGACGTCGCCGCCGCGATCTCCACGAGCGCCCGCGCGTCCAGCCGTCCGGCCGTCCTGGCCCGCTCCTCCCGCTCCCGCTTCAGGTAGAACAGCGTGTAGTCGACGCCGACCGCCATGCCGATCAGCAGGATGACGCTCGCGCCGACGCCCGCGTCCGGGAACACGTGCGAGGCCAGCATCGACAGCCCGATCGCCGCCGCGATCGAGGTCAGCGCGAGCACCACCGGCACCACGGCCACCGCGATCGACCCGAACACGACCAGCAGCGTGAGCAGCGTGATCGGCAGCGCGATCATCTCGGTCCGCGCCAGGTCGTCGTTGCGCAGCTCGCCGACGCCCTTGCTGACGGACGGACCGCCGGTCTCGGCGACCCGCAGGCCCGGGTGCGCCTCCTGTACCGCCCCGGTCTGCGCCAGCAGCGCGTCCACATGGTTCTTGGCGTCGAGTTCGACGCCCCGCATGGTCACGTCGACGCGCACGGCCGTGCCGTCCCGCGACCACACCGGCTCCGACACCCGCTCGACCTCGGGGAGCCGCTCCATCCGGACGGCCGCGTCGTGCGCGGCCGCCCGTGCCGCGTCCCGGTCGAGGGGCCCCGACCTCGCGGTGATCAGCACGTGCTCGACGGGTGCCTGGGCGAGCCCGCCCGCGTCCGCCATCGCCTCCGCCCGTCCGGCCTCGCCGATCCGGAAGTCCTCGGTCGTCGCCGCGTTCCCGCCGACCGCGAAGCCCGCGCCCAGGCAGAGCGCGACGAACAGGAACCACGCCGCGATGCCGCGCCACGGATGCCCGGCGCTCCACCGGGCCATGCGCACAGGAAGGTTCGTCATGCCGTCGAGCCTCGCCGGGCGGGCCCTCCCCGCATGAGCCCCGACCGGCTGAACCTCCCGTCCACCGATCGGTGGACGCGTCAGGCGCCGGGGCGGACGATCATCAGGACGGCGACGGCCGTCCACAGCAGGTTGAAGATCCCGGTGACCATCGCCAGCCGGCCCGCGACCCGCTCGCCCGGGACGTCCCCGGCCACCACCCGCGCCTGGACGGGCAGGACCGCGAACGCCAGCAGCGCCGCCGCGGCGCCCGTCAGGACGATCGACGCGACGAGCCATGCCTGCGCCAGCACGCCGAGCGTCGCCCCCGTCCCGAAGCCGAACAGCGGCACCGCGACCCCGACCAGCGCGTACCCGCGGCAGATCCGGTGCAGGGCCGCCATCACCCCGGCGTTGCCCTCGCGGGCGTAGCGGGGGAACAGCGACCCGGCCACCGACACCGGCCCGATCGCCAGGATCGCCGCCAGGACGTGCAGCGTCAGCAGCACCTCGGTCATCGTGACTCCTCTTAAGTTGGTGGCCAATATATTGGCCACCAATGCATAGCATGCCAACACGTCGAATGGGTAGGCTGCGTACGCATGAGGGGAGACGCGGTACGGGGGCACCTGGACGCCCTGCTGCTCGCCGTGCTCGAATCCGGCCCGCTGCACGGGTACGCGATCATCACGGCCGTCCAGGAGCGCAGCGGGGGAGCCCTCGAACTGCGCACGGGCACCGTCTATCCGGCGCTGAACCGGTTGGAGCGCATCGGGCTGCTGAGCGGGAGCTGGGAGTCGGCGGGCGGGCGCCGCCGCCGCCGCTACGCGCTCACCGATGCCGGTCGCCGCACCCTCGCGGGCGAGCGGACGGCCTGGCGCGCGTTCACGTCCGCGATCGGCGCGGTCCTCGAACCGGGACCGACGTGATCATCGACGAGCACGTCGGGGCGCTCTCCGCCGCCCTGCACGGCCCCGCCCGCGCCAAGGCGCGGATGCTCGACGAGGCCCGCGCCGGGCTCGCCGACGCCGCCGACGACCTCGCCGCGACGGGCCTGCCCGCCGCGGACGCCGCGCGCCGCGCCGTCCGCGACTTCGGCACGGTCGCGGACGTCGCCCCCGACTTCCAGCGCGAACTCACGATCGCGCAGGCCCGCCGCACCGCCCTCGCGGTCGCGCTGAGCGCCCCCGTCCTCCTGCTCTGCTGGCGGCTCGCGGGCACGGGCGGCGGCGTGCTCCCGCACGCGGCCCGGCTCGTCGGCGCCGTCGCCGCGGCCGCCGCCCTGCTCGGCGCCGGCGGCCTCGCCGCCACGGGCGCGTGGGCCCGCCGCCTGCCCGTCCCGTCCGGCCTGCCGCGGACGGTCGCGTGGGCCGGGACGGTCTCCGGGGCGGCCCTCGGCGCCAGCGCGGTCGCCCTCACCGCCGCGTCCGCCCTGTCCGCGGACTGGCCGCTCGCCGCGGCGATCGCCGCCCTCACCCTGGTGTCCCACACGAAGGTCGCGGCCTCCGCCCGAGCCTGCCGCCACTGCGCCCGCCTGACCTGACGCCGGTCAGTCGAGCCAGGCGAGGAGGCGCTCCAGGTGCGGGTTCGCCTCCGCCGCCGCCGGGGCGCGCCCGGCGACGACCTCGCCGCTCGCGCCGTCGATCGTGACGAGTGCGCCCGGCGGGAGGCCGAGGCAGTCCGGGGCCCCGACGACGGCCGGTTTGCCCATCGACCGCGCGACGACCGCCGCGTGGCTGGTCGTCCCGCCGGCGGCGGTGACGACGCCCGCGGCGGCCGCGAGCCCGTGCATGTCGAGCGGCGACGTCTCCGGGCGCACCAGGACGACCGGGCCGCCGGCCGCCATGCGGACCGCGTCGTCCGCGGTGGCGGCGACCCGGCCGGCCGCGACGCCCGGGGAGGCGCCGACACCGCGGGCGAGGACGTCCAGTCCGGCGGTGTCGAGCCGCGGGGCGCGCGCGTGCCGCAGGTCGTGCGGCGACACGCGCCGGACCGCCTCGGCCCGGTCGATCACGCCCGCGTCGGCCAGGTCGACCGCGACCCGCACGGCCGCGCGCCCGGCGAGGCCCCCGGCCCGGACCTGCAGCAGCGACAGCTCGCCCGACTCGAACGTGAACTCCACGTGGCACGCGTCCCGGTAGTGCCCCTCGATCCGCCGCAGCGCGTCGAGGAGCGCCGCCCACACCGCCGGTTCCCGGTCGGCCAGCGCGGACAGCCGCAGCGGGCTCGACCGCCCGGACACGACGTCCTCCCCCTGCCCGCCGAACAGCACCTCCCCGGACGGGACGGGCTCGCCCGTGGCGGGGTCGCGGCCGAACGCCACGCCCGTCCCGCTGCGGCCGTCGCGGTTGCCGAACACCATCGCCTGCACGGTCACGGCCGTCCCCGCATCGTCCGGAATGCCGTGGATCGCACGGTAGGTCTTCGCGCGTGCCGTGTTCCACGACGCGAACACCGCCCGTACGGCGAGGTCGAGCTGCCCGCGGGCGTCTTGGGCGGCCCCCTCGCCCGGGACGGCGGCGAGCGGCGAGGCCGACCGGTGCGCCTCGCCTGCGCCGTCCCTCCACGTTCGTGGAGGGGTGCCCGCCGTTGCGGCGGCGAGGCCGGCCAGGAATCTGCGGCGGGAGTCGTGCGCGAAACGCGCGTCGCCCGTTTCGGCGGCGAGGGCCGCGGTCGCCTCGGGCGTGAGGCCCAGGTTCAGGATCGTGCTCATCATGCCGGGCATCGACACCGCGCCGCCCGAGCGGACGGCGAGCGCCAGCGGGCGGGTGCGGCCGCCGAGGCGCCGCCCGGTGGCGGCCTCCAGGTCCGCGACGGCCGCGTCCAGTTCGGCGCCGAGGCCGTCTGGGAGGCGGCCGTCCCGCAGGAACGCGCGGCACGCCGGGGTGCCGACGACGAACCCGGGCGGCACCGGCAGCCCGAGGCGCCGCAGCTCGATCAGGCCGCGGGCCTTGCCGCCGAGGACGTCCGCGGGCTCGGCGACGTCGGGCGCGAGCGGGTACGTCCAGGTCATCGCGGGATGCCCAGGGTGACGAGAAGGTCCTCGTGGAGCTGGAACCACACCGTGTGGTACGAGGCGAGGTCGTCCGCCACGTACTCGGTCGCGCCGGCGCGGGCGCGGGCGAGCGCGCGGGCGAGCCGGTCGCGGTAGCGCCGGAACCGGAGCAGCGCCGCGGCGAGGTCGGCGCAGACGGCGTCGGCGCGCAGGTGGAAGTCCGCCAGCGCGTCCAGCACGCGGGAGCCGTCGCCGGTGCGGAGCTGCCACGCCGTGCAGAGGTCGAGCATCTCCGGGTTGAGCACGAGGAAGCGGTCGAACGCCGCGGCGACCCGGGGGCGGGCGCCCGCCGCGTCGAGCTCGTCGCGGATGCGGGCGGCGTCCGAGGCCCGTCCGGCGTCGGTGAGGCTCCACCCGCCGAACTCGCCGGGCAGGTGCGTGACGAGCCCCGCCACGGCGAGGTCGATCAGTTCGGACTCCACGTCGGGTGCGGGCAGCGCCGCGGCCTCGGCGAGCCGGGCGGCGCCCGCGACGCCGACGCAGCGCAGGGCGTGCAGGACGAGCAGGTCGGTGCCGGTCGCGTGCATCGTCACACCCGCGTCCCGCCGGCCGCGACGGCGTGCGCCGCGCCGCGCCCGTCCGCGCGGGCGACGATCTCGCCGGCGCGGACGCGCACGGCGGTCTCGGTGCCGTCGTCCGGCGCGGGGACGCCCGCGGCCGCCGCGACGGCGCCGCGCTCGTCCAGGACGAGGCGCAGGCCGGGCCGCGCGTCCGGGGGGAGCGCGCGGCGCAGGCAGCGGGCGACGTCGCCGATCCGCAGCCGCACGAGGCGGCCGAGTTCGGCGGGGTCGGCCGTCACGACGGCCACGGTCACCGGCTCGCCGGGGCGGGCGGCGCGGACCGCCTCCTCGGCCGCGCGCAGCCGGCCGGTGCCGAGGACCGCGACCACCCCGTCGGCGCCGAGGTCGGCCGGGTCGCCGGTGATCGCGTCCAGCGGCTCCGCGGGCGGCTCCCAGGCGTCCCGGACGGGCGTCGCGGGGGCGGTGAACGGCAGGTGCGGCGGGTCCCAGGCGTCGCCGAGGTCGAGTCCGGCCAGGTGGCGGCAGGCGCGCGCGACGTCGAACGGGTCGCCGAACCCGGGCGCCGTCCCCGCGAGGTGCCCGGCGCCGTCGAGCAGGGTCAGCACCAGCTCCGCCAGCCGGACGCGCCGGACGCGCGGCGCGTACGTCTCCAGCGCCAGCCCGAGCAGCAGCCCCTCCAGCCACGTGACCTGCGCGAGCGCGGCGCGGCCGCGGTCGTCGTCGAACAGGCCGTCGGTGGACCGCAGCCGCAGCCCGGCGCTCGCCGGGGAGTCGCCGCTCATCGGGAGGCGTTCGAGCCGGGCGCGGGCGAACGCGCCGAGCGCCTCGTCGAGGGACGCCGCGGGCGGTGCGGCGTCCCCGTCCCCGTCCGCGTCCCCGTCCCGGTCGAGCGCGTCGACGAGGACCGCGAGGTACAGCGCGCGTTTGCTCGGGAAGTTCGAGTAGACGGCGCCGCGGGTGAGTTCCGCCCGCTCCGCGATCCGGTCGATCTTCGCGTCGGCGTAGCCGTGTTCGGCGAACTCGTCCTGTGCCGCCACCAGCACGGCCGCGCGCGTCCGTTCCTGCCGCTGGGCTCGCGTGAGCCTGACCATCGCCACCCCTCGTTGCCCGTCCGGGCGTCCTAAGATACTTTCACCATCCAGATGATGCCAACATCTGAATGGTGGGAGCATGTCATGAGCGAGTACGGTTTCGAGGCGGAGGGCCTCGTCAGACGGTTCGGCGGGACGACGGCGCTGGACGGCGTCACCCTGGCGGCCGGGCGCGGGCGGGTCCTCGGACTGCTGGGGCCGAACGGCGCGGGGAAGACGACCGTGATCAGGATCCTGGCGACCCTGCTGCGCCCGGACGCCGGACGCGCGACCGTCGCGGGGTTCGACGTGGCGCGCGACCCCGCGCGCGTCCGGGAGCGGATCGCGCTGTCGGGCCAGCACACCGGCGTCGACGAGGAACTGTCCGGACGGGCGAACCTCGTCATGATCGGGCGGCTCCTCGACCTGCCCCGCCGCCGCGCCGAGCAGCGCGCGGACGAATTGCTGGACCGGTTCGGGCTCGGCGACGCCGCCGGCCGTCCCGCCGCGGGCTACTCCGGCGGCATGCGCCGCCGCCTCGACCTGGCGGCCGCCCTCGTCGGCCGTCCCGAGGCGGTCTTCCTCGACGAGCCGTCCGCCGGTCTCGACCCGGGCAGGCGGGACGAGCTGTGGCGGATGGTCCGGGACCTCGCGGCCGACGGCGCCACCGTCCTGCTGACCACCCAGTACCTGGAGGAGGCGGACGCGCTCGCCGACGCGATCACCGTCATCGACGGCGGCCGGGTGATCGCCGCCGGGGCCCCCGCCGAGCTGAAGCGCCGGATCGGCGGGCACACGATCGCCGTCCGGCTCGACGACCCCGCCGACGCCGAACCGGCGGCGGCGATCCTCGCCGCGGCCGCCGGGCGCGCCCCCGACCGTCCGTCCGGCACCGAACTCGCCGTCCCCGTCGACGGGGACGACGCCTTCTACGAGACGGCCGCCCGGTTCCGCGCGCAGCGCATCGGCGTCACCGAGCTGTCCCTCCGGCTGCCGAGCCTCGACGAGGTGTTCCACGCCCTGACCGGCGCGCGCTCCGACGCGCGCTCCGGCTCCACGCCCCCCGACTCCGTGAAGGCGGCACGATGACCAGTCCACTGCGCACCGTCCGGCACAGCCTCGTCCTGGCCCGCCGCAGCCTGGCCAAGACGAAGCGCAACCCGGGGCCCGTCGTCAACGGGGTCATCTCGCCCGCACTGTTCCTGGTGCTCTTCCTCTACCTGTTCGGCCGTCCGGTCGCGGGCTCCACCGGGGACTACCTGCAGTACCTCTTCCCCGGCATCCTCGTCATGGGCGCCGCGCTGTCCGGGCTGGTGTCCACCGGCACGAACATCAACCTCGACCTCAAGAACGGCGTCACCGACCGGTTCCGGAGCATGCCGATCAGCCGCCTCGCGCCCCTCCTCGGGTCCGTGCTGGCCGATCTCGTCCGCTACCTGCTCGCCGTCGCGCTGCTGTTCGCCCTCGGCGTCCTGCTCGGCTTCCGCGCCGGGGGCACGGCCGCCGCCGCGCTGGCCGCCGCGGGCCTCGCCGTCCTGTTCGGGTTCTGCCTGAGCTGGGTCACCGTGCTCTTCGGGGTGCTGGTCAAGGACGCGAGCGCCGTCCTGGCGTTCAGCTTCATCACCTTCCTGCCCCTGCAACTGGGCACGAGCCTCGCCACCCCGACCGGCACGCTGCCGGGCTGGCTGGGCGCGTGGGCGGAGGTCAACCCCGTGACCCACGTGATGGACGCCTGCCGCGCCCTGCTCAACGGCATCCCGGTGGACGGCGCCGCCACCACCGCGCTCCTCTGGTGCGCCGCCCTGTTCGCGGTGTTCTGTCCTCTCGCCGTCCGGGCCTACGGCCGCGCGGAGTGACCCCGACCGGCCGCCCGCCGCGCAGCTCACCCGCCGCGGCAGCGGCGGAGAGCGCAGCGTCGTCGGCGTGATCGCGGTGTTCTACCGGCCGTTCCTCGCCGCGATCTACCTCGCCTGGGGCTTGATCGGCGATGCTTGGGAAGACGCATGGGTCGTGTGGCCCGTCGGAGCGGTGCTCTTCGCCGGGATCGCGGCGGGCAGCCATGCGACCGCGAACCATCGCAGGGCACGCTGACCCTCCGGCGCACGCCCGGCGCTCACCGGAAAACACCGATCCGACGGCGACAGGAAGGTCAGCGAAATGGCGCAGCCCCTTGAGCGGATCCAGGACGCCTTGAGCAACCGGCGGAGCCCCGCGGAGCGGGACAAGATCGTGCGACGCCTGCCGCCCGACAGCGGCTTGGACGTGATCGGTGTGCGGATGAAGGAGGTGTTCGACACCGCCAAGGAGTGGACGGACATCGACCTCTCCCACGTCCCCGACCTGCTGGCCAGCCAGTGGTACGAGATGCGCATGGTCGGCGTCTCGATCCTCGACTTCAAGGCGCGGCGCCGCGGTCTGGACGACGACGGACGGCGTCGGCTCTACGAGACCTACATGAACCACCACGAGTTCATCAACATCTGGGATCTCGTCGACCGCTCGGCCCCGCGCGTCGTCGGCTGGTACCTGCTCGACAAGTCGCGCCGGCCGCTGTTCGATCTCGCGCGGTCCGATGCGGCGATCGAGCGGCGGACCGCGATCACCGCCTCCTTCTGGCTCATCCGACAAGGCGACCTCGACGATCCGCTCGCCCTGGCCGATCTCCTGCTCGACGACCCCAGCGGACTCGTCACCAAACCGGTCGGCACCGCGCTGCGCGAGGTCGGCAAGATCGACCGGCAGCGCCTGCTCGACTTCCTCGCCGAGCACCGACACCGGATGAGTCGCCCGACCCTGCGCCTCGCGACGTACCTGCTTCCGAGCCACATCGAGCGATCTCTTCGAGAGTAGGCGCCGGCGGGGCCGCCGCCGCCTGACCCCCGCGGGTCAGCGCTCCGCGGCGGCCGTCCGCGCCGCGGCGCCGAACCGGGCGGGCGTCGACGCGTCGAGCCGCCGCGCGCCGTCGTGGACGATCGACGGCAGCGGCACGGCGCCGTCGTCCGCGGCCACCATGTCGAGGGCGAGCGCCGCCGACCAGCTGAAGTCGTGCGCCCCGCGCCCGCAGCCGTCCACGGGGTCGAAGTACTCGCGGAACCCCGAGCGCCCCACCAGGTCGAGGGTCGACGCGGAGATCGTCCGGGCGATGTCGGGCCGCCCGGCGCGCAGCGCGCCCACCCACAGCAGCCAGTTGGTGTTCACCCAGGTCGGGCCGCGCCAGTAGCAGCGGCGGTCGAAGTTCGGCTCGCGCAGGTCGTAGGTGGGCACGGGGTGGCGGCAGCCGTCCATGAACGCGGGCGACAGCAGCAGCCCGACCAGCCGGTCGCGCACCTCGGCGGGCAGCCACGGGTCGAGCAGCGGCGCGAACCCGGAGACCGTCGCGACCGTCCCCCGGACGCCGGTGCGGACGTCGCGGGCGACGAACGTGCCGCGCTCCTCGTCCCACAGCCGCTCCATCAGCCCCCGGTGGACGGCGCGGGCGGACCGCAGGTGCGGTTCCGGGTCGCGGCCGAGCCGCCGGGCGATCTCGGCGAGGCACAGCTCGCCGTCCAGCAGGATCGCGTTGAACAGCGGGTCCTCGACCGTGAAGCCGTGCTTGTCGAGCAGCTTGAGGTCGTCGTAGCCGATGTCGCGGTAGCTCTCGGCCAGCGCGATGTACGCCGAGTAGTCCGCGTCGCTGGGCCGCTCGTCCGCCGGAACGTGCACCATGTCGCGGCGGACGAACGCGCACTCCGCCTCGGTGAACCGGGCCAGGAACGGGTCCCACGCGGGGCTGTTGTCGGTGCCGGACTCCCACGGGTGGACGATGCACGCCAGCCCGCCGCCGTCGAGGTCGCGCCGTTCCAGCAGGTAGCGGTGCTGCGCCGCGAGCTTCGGGTACGCCTCGGCGAGGAACCGGACGGCCGCGGCCTCGTCGTCCGCCCGCGTGCAGACGGTCAGCGCCGCGCGCGCGTGCACGGGCGGCTGCACGATGCCGGACGTCCGCACGGCGGGGGCGTCGGGGACGCCGCGGCTGTCCCAGAAGGCGGAGCCGGGGAAGTACGACTCGTCCTCGGTGTCGCCGTAGACGATGTGCGGCAGCCGTCCGCCGCCCCACTGAGCGCGGAGCAGGCCGAGCAGCTCGCGCTGCGCGCGGTCCTGGTCGACGCGGGCCAGCCCGATCGCGATGAACGCCGAGTCCCAGCTCCACTGGTGCGGGTACTGCGTGCGGGACGGCAGCGTCGCGGCGCCCGTCCAGTTGCCGGCCAGCGTGGCGACGGCGGCCTCGGCCAGCCGGCGCCGCTCGTCGGGTCCGGGGCGCGTCGCCGGGGGGAGGCCGGCGCGCACGTCGACCTCACCGGGTCCCGCGAAGGGTACGGCGCGGTCCACTCGGGGGCTCCTCACAGGTCAGGGGCATGTCGAGGGGGCGCGTTGACCGAACATGCACCGTCCATCGACCACTTATTGTCATGGTATGACCTGAACTTGTAATTTCGTGGCCCGCACAGGAAGTTTTGCCTTTTCAGGCGTTTGGGTCCGGCATGACGACCCTCGCCCTCGGCGAGAACGTCACCCTCGCCCGCCACCCCGCGATGCTCCGCAACGTCGACGCGCTGATCGGCGTGTTCGTCCGGGTCGGCCTCCCGCTCCCGGACGCCTACCGGGCCTGCATGGAGACGATCCGGACGGTCGCGGGCTTCGTCGAGTTCCAGGACGCCCCGCACGACCGCCCGCCCGCCCGCCTCGACCCCGCCGACCTGCACGCGTCGCCCCCGCCCTGGCCGACCGCCCCCGACGGCGAGGACCTCCCGCACCTGCGCCGCCTCGCCGTCCTCGAACCCGACACACCGGACGTCCTGGTCGACGGGCTCGCCGCCCGCGCCCGCTGAGCCGTCCGTCAGCGCGCCGCGCGCGAGCGGCCCGCGACGACCGCGACCATGACCGCGGCGGTGGCCCCGCCGAGCAGCAGCACCGCCGACGGCGACGTGCGGTCCACGACGATGCCGCCGACCAGGGCGCCGGTCGACAGGGTCGCCTGGAACGACGCGGTGAACAGCACCGACGCGGCTTCCGGCGCGTGCGGGGCGGCCCTGACGAACCACGCCTGCGAGCACACCGGCACGGCGCCGTACCCCAGGCCCCACACCACCAGCAGCGCCACCGCGCCCGCCTCCCACCGGCCCAGGACGGGAAGCGCGAGCGCGGCCACCGCGATCAGTCCCGCCGCCGTGCCGAACGCGGCGCGCGGACGGCGCGCGACGGCGGCGCCCGCGACGAAGTTGCCGACGATGCCCGCGGCCCCGAACGCCAGCAGGAACACCGTGACCGATCCCGCGGACACCCGCGTGACCCCCTCCAGGAACGGCGCCACGTAGGTGTAGGCGCCGAAGTGCGCGAGGACGACCAGCACCGTCGCCGCCAGCGCGAAGCGGCTGCCGCGGGCCGCGCCGCGCAGCGCGTCCAGCCCGGTGGCCCGCTCCCCGGGCAGCGGCGGCACCAGCACGGCCAGCGCGACGAGCACCGCCGCCGACAGGACGCCCAGCACCGCGAAACTGACCCGCCATCCGCCCACGCTCCCGATCAGCGTCCCCAGCGGAACCCCGAGCACCGAACCCAGCGGGACCGCCGCGAACACGACGGCCGTCGCCCGGCGCTCGGAGCGCGCGGGCACCAGCCGTCCGGCCAGGCCCGCGCCGATCGACCAGAACCCGCCGATGACGACGCCGACCAGGACGCGCGACACGAGCATCGCCCAGTACGCGGGGGCGGCCGCGGCGATGAAGTTCGCCGCCGCCAGCAGGAACATCAGGGCGCACAGCATCGCCCGCCGGTCGACCCGCGCCGTCGCGACGGTGAGCGCGGGGGCCGCGAGGGCCGCCAGGAACCCGGGCATCGTCATCATCAGCCCGGCCGTGCCGTCGGAGACGGCGAAGCTCGAACCGACGGACGTCAGCAGCCCGATCGGGAGGATCTCGGTGGTGACGATCGAGAAGATCCCGAGCGTCACCGACAGCACCGCCGGCCACCCGGCCGGCCCCGGCGGCGCGGCCGGACGGCCGCCCGGTTCGACGAGCGTGGTCATCGGCGACCCCGTCCTGTGTCGGTGGAGGTGGACGCCTCCCACCCAACAAGCGCCGCCGCGGAGGGTCTGGCGGGTTCGCGACCTCAACCGTCCCGCTGATGCGAAGATCAACGGATGCCGGTCGACCCCCACCTGCTCGCCGTGTTCACGGTGACCACGATCGTCGCGCTCGTCACCCCGGGCCCCGACATGCTGTTCGTCCTCGGCTGCGGCGTGCGCGGCGGCGCCCGCGCGGGCCTGCTGGCCACGCTCGGCGTCATCACCGGCGACGCGCTCTACATCGTCGCGGCCACCGCCGGACTCGCCGCGCTCCTGACGGCGTTCCCCGTCGCGTTCACCGTGATCCGCATCGCGGGCGCCGCGTACCTGATCTACCTCGGCGTCCAGCTGATCCGGAACCGCGGGAGCAACCAGGCCCCCGACGGGACGTCCGGCCGCCGCGCGTTCCTCAACGGCGTCGTGTCCGCGGCGGCCAACCCGCAGACCTTCACGTTCATGGTCGCCTTCCTCCCGCAGTTCATCGATCCCGCCGCCGGTCCCGTCTGGCTCCAGGTCGCCATCCTCGGCGGCGTCCTGATCACCCTTGAGTTCCTCGCGGACGGCACCGTCGGCGTCCTCGCGGGCCGCATCGGCGGCTGGCTCCGCACCCGCGAGACCGTCCGCCGCCGCCTCGACGCGGCCACCGGCGGCACGTTCATCGGCCTCGGCGTCACCCTCGCCGCCGAACGCTGAGCGGCGCGGGCCGTAGGCGACACTGCCGGGAGCACGGCCTGGACGCCCGGCTCGAACGCGAGGAACCACGCGTCCCGCACCGGCGGCGCGCCGAGCGCGCCGCCGACCCGACCGCCGCCGGACCGCGTCCGCATCGTCCTGGGCGACGACGACCGCCGCGCACGACTCGAAGCCCTGCACGGCGAGTGGGAATGAGACCCTGAACGGGAACCGACCGTCCGCCGAGGGAGCCGCCATGCCCATCCGCCGCGCCATGCCCGATTTCCAAACCGAGGCCATGGACGAGAGCCGCGACTTCTACGGCCTCCTCGGCTTCGAGGAGGTCATGAACCACGGCTGGGTGATGACGCTCGCCTCCCCGTCAAACCCCACCGCCCAGGTCACTTTCCTGACGCACGACGCGACCGCGCCGGTCGTCCCCGACATGAGCGTCGAGGTGGAGGACGTGGACGCGGCCTACGCGGCGATGCGCGAGGCCGGCGCGGAGATCGTCCATCCCTTGCAGGACGAGGAGTGGGGCGTCCGCCGCTTCTTCGTCCGCGACCCCAACGGCCGCGTCATCAACGTCCTGTCCCAGTAACGCCTTCCGCGATCCGAGTGCCGCCGAACAGATCGGCCGATCGCGCCCACCATTGCTCTCCTGGCCCCCGTCGGCCGTGTGTTCCGGCGTCCCGGAAGGGCGGGTCACTTGCCGGTGGTCGCCTTGAGGGTGCCGACGAGCCGCGCCCACTCCCGTCGCCCGAGCACGATGACGCCCCCGTCCGGGTCCTTCGAGTCCCGGATGCCGATGATGCCTTCCAGCGAGGCCGCTTCGACGCAGTCCCCGGTGCCGCTGTGAGTGCTCTTGCGCCAGGTTGCAGGGGCGGGGTCGGCGGCGCCGACTTCTACGCAGTCGTTGTTGCCGCTGTGGCTGCTCTTGCGCCAGTTCGTGCAGGTGAAGTCGTGGCTGGTCATGCTTGTCCTCCGGGTCCTAGGACGAGCCGCTGGCCATCTGGTGGATAAGCCTTGCGGACTTGCTCGTGTTCAAGGCGGAAGCGGTCAGGTGGTCGAAAACCACGTTACTCCGCTCGGTTTCGGACGGCTTTTCCAAGTAAATCCATCCCATGAAGTGCTCCATGTAAAGCACCTCCGGGTACCTCTTGAAGGTGAGCAAAGTGAACGGGCCGTCGATCGCGGCGTGAACGCCGGCCTCGAACGGGAGGACCTGGACCGAAACGTTCGCGAGCTCGCCCAGCTCAAGTACTCGACGCAGCTGTGCTCGCATGACGGTGGTGTCGCCGACCGACCGGTGCAATGTTGACTCGTCGATCACAAGCCTGGCGTGTAGCGGATTTGTGGACGTTGTGAGTCGCTCCTGTCGAGCCAGTCGGGCTTCTACCGCGCGTTCGATCTCTTCCGTGGTTCGGGGACGTGCGCCCCGGAAGATCGCGCGTGCGTAGTCCGCCGTCTGAAGGATCCCTGGAATGAGCTGGGATTGGAAGGTGCGGTAGGTCAGCGCCTCTGACTCGAATGCCAGGTAGTCGCTGAAGCCGGTGCTGAGGACGTCCTCGTAGCTGTGCCACCAGCCCTTCTTGCGGGCCTCGCGGGCGAGTTGGACGAGCTCGGTGCGCTTGTCGCCAGTGATGCCGTACAGCTCGAGGAGCTCCATCACCTCGCCGGAGGTGATCCGCATCTTGGCGTTCTCCATTCGGCTGATCTTGGACTGCTCCCATTCGAGCTCCCGGGCGACCTGGTCGCCGCTGAGTTTGGCCTCCTGGCGTAGTTTCCGCAGCTCGCGGGCGAGGCGTCGGCCTCGGACGGTGGCGGTGTACGGCATCGCGTCCTCACATTATGCGTCGAAGCACTTGCGATCAGTCATCATCCTGAAACACTCTGTCACCATACGGCTACGGAGCGGGTGAGGGGTGGGATACGGATGAACGGGCCGCCGGAGATGGTGCGGGAGAGGCGCGCGGTGCTGCTGGCCTGGCTGGCCGGGCAGCTCAACGGGCGCGGGATCGCGGCGGAGGTGCTGGACGTGGACGGCGTGGGCATCCTGCGCGCACGGGCCCGGTGCGTCCGGCACGTGGCGTGCGTGCCCGTCCCGCAGCACGACACGTGGGCGTTCGTCTACTCGGGCGGCTGGGTGCTCGTCACCGACCCGCTCGCGGCGGACACCGTCGGGACGGCGGTGGCGCGGTGAGCACCCAGGAAAAGGAGATCCGGCTGCCGGGGCTCGCGATCGAGGTGTCGGCGGCGCGCCGGTTCGTCCGCGACGTCCTCGGCGAGCACCCGGGACGCGCGGACGCCGTCCTGCTCACGTCCGAGATCGGCACGAACGCCATCGAGCACTCGCGCAGCGGCCGTCCGGGCGGCTCGTTCCTGGTGAACATCCGCTGGACGGTCCGGTGGGTGCGGGTCGCGGTCACCGACGAGGGCGCGCCCGGGGCGCCGTGCCTGCGACGGGCCGGGACGGCGAAGGAGGGCGGGCGCGGCGTCGTGTTACTGGACGAACTGGCCGTGCGCTGGGGGTTCAGCCGCCGCTCCACGCGCGGCACCGAGGTCTGGTTCGTGGTCGCGCCCCTGGAAGCCGAGTCGTGAGCACAAGCGAAGGAGACGCGATGGGCAAGCACGGGAAGAAGCAGGCGTGCGGCGCGTGCGGTGGCAAGGGATGGGTGAAGGTGAACCTGGACAGCAAGGAGCAGAAGATCACCTGCGGCACCTGCAGCGGAACGGGGCAGGGGTGAGCGGGTTTCCGGGGCTTCCGCCGGTCGATCGGCGCCTGTTCGTCCCCGAGACGGTCTGGGCGGTGCGGGACGGACGGTTCGTGCGGCTGTCGCGCGCCGACGAGCCGGACGCGTGGGAGCGGCTCGTGGCGGCGGACGAGCCGATCGCGACGCGGCTCAAGGACGGGACGTGGCCGACCTCGTCGACGTCCGGGCCCTCGGTGATGGCCCGGATGATCGGCGTCCTGCGGTTGGCGCCCGGCATGCGCGTGCTGGAGATCGGCACGGGGACCGGCTACAACGCCGCCTGCCTGGCCGCGCTCGGGGCCGAGGTCGTGTCGGTCGAGATCGACGGGGAGGCGGCCGAGCACGCCCGGAGGGCGTTGCGCGCCGCGGGCCGTCCGGACGTGGCCGTGATCACCGGGGACGGGGAGGCGGGCGTCCCGGCGCGGGCGCCGTTCGACCGGGTGCTGGCCACGGCGGCGGCGCACACCGTCCCCTACGCGTGGATCGAGCAGACGAGGCCGGGCGGGCTCGTCGTGGTGCCGTGGGCGGCGACGTTCCATCCGTCCGGGCCGCTGGCCGTGCTCACTGTGCGGGAGGACGGCACCGCCGAAGGGCGGTTCTCGGTCCCCGCCTGGTTCATGCCGCTGCACGGGCAGCGGCTCCCGCAGGCGGTGCTGGACGAGACGCAGAAGCGGTGGGAGGCGCGGGGGAGGCCGGACGCGTCCAGGTTCGGGGTCACGGTGACGCCGGACGGGCAGACGGTGTGGCTCGACGAACCCGGCAATCCGGTCGAGACGCGGCCCGTCTCCTAGACGAGGACCTCGCGGTCGGTGAAGCCGCACCGGGGGCGGGCGCCGGGGTCAGGACGTGAGGCGGGTGAGGTCGGCGATCACCTCGGACGCGACGGCGGGGTCGAGGTCGCCGAAGGGGATCGTGGTCCCCGAGTGGCGGCCGGACAGGACGATCACGTCGCGGAAGTCCTGCTCGGCGAACTCCTCCGGGGCGATCACGCGGATGCCGGGGCTGAAGAACGCCATCACGTGCTTGCCGTCCGGCGTCATCAGCATGACCTGGCGGCGGAAGCCGCCGTCCTCCTTCTCGCCGAGTTCCCAGCCGCGCGACGTCATGCCCATGATCCGGCGGAAGTCGACGGTCTTGCCGCTGAACCGGGCGAGGCGGGTCGCGCCGCGCTCGTCATCGGTCAGGGGGTAGACGGGACGGGCGAGCTGCTCGAACGGCTGCAGGAGCTCGTAGTCGGCGAAGACCTCGCCCCACGGTGCGAGGTCGAAGCGGAGCGGGTGCGGGATCGTCACCCGGGCGTCCTCCGGTAGGACGAACGCGTTGTCGTGGACGTCGGCGCACGTGCCGTCCTCGGCGACGCGGAAGGCGGTCGCGTC
>NZ_QHJN01000404.1:0-749 GCF_003947565.1 Actinomadura sp. WAC 06369
GGGTGCGGGGACGATTCGACGAACACCCCATGCCCCGACTCGCCCAGGACCCGGATCGCGCGATCGAACTCGACCGTCTCGCGCAGGCTCGCGTACCAGTACTCCGGCGTCAGCTCCGGGCCGTTCAACCACTCGCCGCTCATCGCCGACACCATCGGCACCCGCGCCTCACCCGGCTCAATCCCCGCCAGCACCGAAACGATCTCGTCCCGCAACTCATCGACATGAGCACTGTGGGAGGCGTAGTCCACCGGGATCATCCGCGTGCGGACCTGCTCACCGCACGACTCGGCCAGCTCGCGCAGGGCATCGGCATCGCCGGACACCACCGTCGCCGACGGGCCGTTCACCGCAGCAATCGAGAGACGCCCCTCGAACGAGGCGATGCGGGCACGGACCGCGTCCACCGGCTCGGCGATCGACAACATCCCGCCACGACCCGCCAACCCCCGCAACGTCCGGCTCCGCAGAGCCACCACCTTCGCCGCATCCTCCAGCGACAAAATCCCGGCAACGGCAGCCGCAGCGATCTCACCCTGCGAATGACCCACAACCGCGTCCGGAACGACGCCTGCGGCCTCCCACACCGCAGCCAGCGAAACCATCACCGCCCACAACACCGGCTGCACCACGTCCGCAGCCTCAAAACCGTGACCGCCCGCCAGCACATCGTCCAGCTCCCACTCCACGAACGGAGCCAGAGCCGCCGCACACTCCGCCAGCCGCGCCGCGAACACCGGCGACGCCTC
>NZ_QHJN01000405.1:0-740 GCF_003947565.1 Actinomadura sp. WAC 06369
GTCGGGCTGCTCGACTCCCTGGACCCCGCCGCCGTCGAGTCCGTCACCGTCTACGATCCGGCGCCGCTGCCGTGGCGCGGCCGCCCCTACGGGCCCGACCTGGAGTCGGTGCGCGTCAACGTGCCGCCGGAGATCATGTCGATCCGGGCGGGCGACCCGGAGCACTACGGGAAGTGGCTCGGCGGGACGGACGAGCACGACGACCCGTGGCTCGGCCGTCCGGTGCCGCCGCGCGCCGTGTACGGGCGGTACCTGGAGGACACGGCGGCCGAGGCCCTCGCCCGGTTCGCCCGGGCGGACGTGGTGCGGGCGGCCGTGACCGGCCTGCGCCTCGGCGCGCCCGGGGACCGGGTCACGGTCGAGACCGCGGGCGGGAGCCGCACGGCCGACGCCGCCGTCCTGTGCGTGGGCGGCGGGACGCCCCCGGACCTGTACGGGCTCGCGGGCGCGCCCGGGTTCGTCCTCGACCCCTACCCGCTGGAGCGGACGCTCGACGGCATCCCCCGGGACCGGGACGTCGCCGTGATCGGCTCCGGGCTCACCGCCGTGGACGTCGTCGTGTCGCTGGCGGCGCGCGCGCACACCGGACGCATCAGCCTCGTGTCCCGCAGCGGGACGCTGCCGCACGTCTGGCAGCGCCCGGTGCGGACGGACGTCCGGTACCTCACGCCGGACGGCCTGCGGGCCCTCGGCGGGCCGGTGACCCTCGCGCGGCTCGAAGCGCTCGTCCGGCGGGAGCT
>NZ_QHJN01000406.1:0-734 GCF_003947565.1 Actinomadura sp. WAC 06369
GAGGTAAGGCTGGGCGATGTCGCCACCGTCGAAATGGGGGCGGAGAAATACGATTATCTTAGCCGCTTCAATGGTAAGCCAGCCTCCGGGCTGGGGGTTAAACTGGCCTCCGGCGCGAACGAAATGGCGACAGCGGAGCTGGTGCTCAATCGTCTCGACGAGCTGGCGCAGTATTTTCCACACGGACTGGAATACAAGGTGGCGTATGAAACCACCTCGTTTGTTAAAGCCTCCATTGAAGACGTGGTGAAAACGCTTCTGGAAGCTATCGCCCTGGTTTTCCTCGTTATGTATCTGTTCCTGCAAAACTTCCGCGCCACGCTGATACCCACTATCGCCGTGCCAGTGGTGTTGATGGGAACCTTCTCCGTGCTTTACGCCTTCGGTTACAGTGTCAACACCTTAACCATGTTCGCGGTGGTGCTGGCGATAGGCCTGCTGGTGGACGATGCCATCGTGGTGGTAGAGAACGTCGAGCGTATCATGAGCGAGGAGGGCCTCTCGCCGCGTGAAGCGACGCGAAAATCAATGGGGCAGATTCAGGGCGCGCTGGTCGGTATCGCCATGGTGCTATCGGCGGTATTTGTGCCGATGGCCTTCTTCGGCGGCACCACCGGCGCGATCTACCGCCAGTTCTCGATTACCATCGTCTCGGCGATGGTGCTGTCGGTGCTGGTGGCGATGATCCTCACCCCGGCGCTGTGCGCCACATTGCTTAAACCCGTTCATAAAGG
>NZ_QHJN01000407.1:0-723 GCF_003947565.1 Actinomadura sp. WAC 06369
TTCCTCGACCGTCCGGTAATAGCCCCGCCCCACGAGCGCCCCGCCCTTGGTCACCAGCAGGGCGCCGTCCCCCCGGACGCCCATGAACTCCGCCCACACCCGGTGCGCCCCCGCGAGCCGCACCGCCGCCACCTGCAACCCGCCCGGCCCGATCCAGCTCGCCCGCTCATCCCCCATGCACAGAACGTTACGATCAAGCACTCTGCGGAGTCGCGGCAGGGTGGGGCGGAGGTCGGCCGGTGTAGAGGCCGGGTTCGCACGCCTCGGACGGGAGCGTGTCGATCGCGCAGACGTCGTCCGGGTCGAACGCCGGCGTCCACCGCCGCGAGCCGTCGTCGACGACGACCGTCCCGGGGCCGGCGAAGCGGGACGACCCGAGACCGGCGGAGCCGGACGCCGCGCCGCCCGTATCCGGGTCGCCCGTGTCCGGGTCGCCCATGTCCGGGTCGCCCGTGTCCACAGCCAGTACAGGCCGTCCGCCCCGACCCAGCGGAACGGGTTGGCGAGGCCCGCGCACGCGGCAGCCGAGAGCAGCGCCTCCGACGCCGACGCCCGTTCGCCTCATGCGCACCTTTGATCGCCGGTTCCGATGCCAGCGGCGGGCGGAGGGTTCGGCCGCCGCGCGGCCGAGTGCGGACGGAACCCCGCGGGTAAGGGGTGCGTCGGAGGGACGTCCGGTCCGTCGCCCGGGGAGGGGTCGTCGTGCGGGGAGGGATCCTGCGG
>NZ_QHJN01000408.1:0-694 GCF_003947565.1 Actinomadura sp. WAC 06369
AGTCGGGGCAGGGGCGTTGGGCGAAGGTGGGGGTGAGGACGACGCCGGCGCCGAAGCAGGTCCAGCAGCCGAGCTGGTAGCCGGTGGCGTAGACGGGGCCGCGGAGGCCGTCGGTGCGGAAGCGGGGGCCGGCGGGGGCGGTGCCGGCGCGGCCGGTGCCGGAGCAGTCCTCGCACTGCAGGCAGATGCGGTTGTCGCCGCGCGCGTACACGATCTCTCCCCTGCCCTTGCAGGCCCGGCAGGAAGGGCCGTCCCACGGTGCGCCCATCGCTCACCCCCGGTCGCGGGTTTCCTCGTTCATCATGCCAGCTCAAGGCCGAGATTTGACCCCGGTGCGGGACATGCTTTACCCGGCGGACGTCAGGTGGGCGTAGACGACGATGTTGTCGCGGTAGCGGCCGTCGCGGAGGGGGCCGCCGCAGGTGATCAGGCGCAGGGACGGGTGCGGGGTGTGGCCGTAGACGGCCGCGGCGGGGAGGTCGCGCTTGGCGTGGCGGCGGACGGCGTCGACGGTGAAGACGGCCGCGGTGCCGTCGGCGCGGCGGACGCGGACGGTGCGGCCGGGTTCGAGGGCGCCGAGCCGGTGGAAGACGGACGGGCCGGACGTGCGGGAGTCGCGGTGGCCGAGGATCACGGCGGTGCCGCGCCCGCCGGGGGCGGCGGAGCCCGTGTACCAGGCGGCGAGGTCCTCGTG
>NZ_QHJN01000409.1:0-683 GCF_003947565.1 Actinomadura sp. WAC 06369
GAAGACCGAGGGGACGAGAGGAGGAGCGCATGACATATGACCGGCTCGTGTGCGCGAACTGCGCCGCACCCGTCAGCCAGGGCCGCTGCCCGGTGTGCCGGGCGAACCGGGAGCGCCTCCAGCAGGAGGGCCCCTTCTCCGGCCTGAACCCCGTGACACTCCTCGCGCTCATGGTGGTCCTCGTGACAGCTCTGGTACTGGTGGCCCAGCACACCGCCTAGACCGCCACCGCCCCGGCCGTGGTGCCCGTGGCTCCGTGCCACGTACCGATCACATACGCGTCACACACGCGAGAAGGGCCCGGACACCAGGTGTCCGGGCCCTTCCACGCGTGTCGCGCCGTTACGCGGTCTGCTCCTGCTGCTTGCGCCAGCGGATTCCGGCCTCCAGGAAGCCGTCGATCTCGCCGTCGAGCACCGCCTGCGGGTTGCCGACCTCGAACTCCGTCCGCAGGTCCTTGACCATCTGGTACGGGTGCAGGACGTAGGAGCGCATCTGGTTGCCCCAGGAGCTGCCGCCGTCCTTGAGGGCGTCCATCTTGTCCTTCTCCTCCTGGCGGCGCCGCTCGAGCAGCTTGGCCTGGAGGACGTTCATCGCGCTGGCCTTGTTCTGGATCTGCGAGCGCTCGTTCTGGCAGGAGACGACGATGCCGGTCGGGATGTGCGTGATGCGCACCGCCGAGT
>NZ_QHJN01000410.1:0-674 GCF_003947565.1 Actinomadura sp. WAC 06369
CCCCAGACGCGAGCGGCCCCGACCCGGGCGCCCCCGACCTGGGCGGCCCCGGCCCGGCCGCCCCAGACGCGAACGGCCCGGACACGAGCGGTACGAACCCGAGCGGCCCGAGCGTCACCGGTCCGAGCGTCACCGGTCCGAGCGTCACCGGTCCGAGCGTCACCGGTCCGAGCGTCACCGGTCCGGCCGCCATCGCTCCGGGCGGCCGTGACGCGAGCGGCGCCCGTCCGAGCGGCCCTGACACGAGCGGCGCCGACCCCAGTGCGGTCGGTTCGAGTGTGATCGGCCCGGGTGGCCCGGACTTGAGCGGTACCGGTTCGAGCAACACAGGTCCGACCGCGACCGGTCTGACCGGCCCTGACCTGAGCGGCCCTGACACGAGCGGCGCCGGTCCGAGTGCGGCCGGTCCGAGCGGCCCGAGCCCGAGCGGCCTCGGTCCCGGCGGCACGGACCCGAGCGGCTTTGCGCCGAGTATGAGCCCTCCGAGCGGTGCCGACCCCAGCGGCATGGACCCGGGCGGCACCGCCCCGGGCGGCGCGCGCGTGAGCGGGGCCGGATCGAGTGGCGCCAGGCCGCGAGGGACCGACTCGGACGGGACGGGCTCCAGCCTCGCGGACCCCGGTCGCACGGACCCCGACCCCACCCTCGTCGACCTCGCCCTCCGCGAGCAGGCC
>NZ_QHJN01000411.1:0-671 GCF_003947565.1 Actinomadura sp. WAC 06369
CTCATCCACTCCTTGAATTCTTAGCCGATCTACCCGTTTCGCACCCGATGAATTGCGCTTGCCAAACTCAAAGTTTACGCTCCACCCAACCCGCCCAGCTGTGCTCGCAACAAGCATCTCACTGGCCACATGCATCTGGCAGCGAACAAACTTGTTCCCCGCACATGGCATCGACTGTCACTCACGACACCCGTCTGGTCGAGACTTTGCTGTGCTCCAAACCAATCCAAATTTCTCCTCCGCTTCATGGTAGCAATGATGGACCGCCCGCCGCGGCTGAGGGGCTCGCCACCCTCCTTGATGTCTCCGACGTCTCGGCCCGGCGCGTGCAATGCCACTTTCGGGGACCTGCGAATCATGAGCGCTGGCCAGACAGTACAGTGGTCGATATCTAAGACATCCTGAAGATCGAGGTGCCATCGCAAGGCTATCTGATTGGATTTGCAGTGGATGACAGTTGGGGTTCTCGGACCAGCGTTCATGATGGGAAGTCTGGCTTGAGCCATGTTTCCAATCCCTTTCGTGGTCTCAGCTATTCGCCCTTTCTTCACGAATACTTATTCCTCTCCCCAAGCTCCTCAAGGGGCAAGCCTGGCCAAAAGCGCTGCTGGACAGCCCTGATTGTAAGAATACTGAAGTGGCATGTGCAACCTTGGTAAGTTGATCTCTAT